>JAYUCA010000001.1:0-4598 GCA_043740535.1 Rhodospirillales bacterium
CGCGCAGTTCCCGCGGCGCGCTGCGGTGGAGGCGGTGGGCGAGGTCATTGCGGCTCGTTTGCGCGGCTTCGCGGAGGGGGCGGCGGCGGGGACGGTGTAGCGGCGGTTGCCACGACATGGCGTCATTCCCGGGCCTGGTCTCTCGTTGGGGCGGCGTTCGGTGTTCCGGTGGTTCGGAGGCGCCCGGGTCAAGGAAGGCCCGGGGATGACGTGTTCTACAGACGGCTTGGGGATGACGTGCGTGCATGCGACGTCATCGGTCCTGCGTGGTCAGCGGGGCTTCCGTCCGTGCCTGGAGGGCCTCCAGCGTCATGCCTGGCGCCAGCTCGACGACGGCGAAGCCCTGGGGGGTCACGTCCAGCACGGCCAGGTTCGTGTAGACGCGGGTGACGGCGGCGGGCGCGGTCAGGGGGTAGGCGCAGCGGCGGACCAGGCGGGGGCGGCCGTCCTTCGTGGTGTGCTCCATGACGACCCACAGGCGCCTGGCGCCGACGGCCAGGTCCATCGCGCCGCCCACGGCGGGGGCGGTGTCGTTCTCGCTGGTGGCCCAGTTGGCGATGTCGCCGTTCTCGGCGACCTCGAAGGCGCCCAGCACGCACAGGTCCAGGTGGCCGCCGCGGATCATCGCGAAGCTGTCGGCGTGGTGGCTGTAGGCGCCGCCGGGGTTGAGGGTGACGAGCTGCTTGCCGGCGTTGATCAGCCAGGGGTCGCGGGCGTCGCCGACGGGGGCCGGGCCGATGCCGAGGACGCCGTTCTCGCTGTGGAACACGACCTCGCGGCCATGCGGCACGTGGTCGGCGACCAGGGTGGGGATGCCGATGCCGAGGTTCACGTACCAGCCCTCGGGGATGTCCTGCGCGACGCGGGCGGCCATCTGGACGCGGTTCAACGGGGTCATGCCGGCATCTCCGGGGCGCCATAGGGGACGTGCAGCACGCGGTCGACGAAGATGCCGGGGGTGACGACGGCTTCGGGGTCCAGCGTGCCGAGTTCGGCCATGTGCTGGGACTGCACGATGGTGAGCCGGCCGGCCATGGCCATGACCGGGTTGAAGTTGCGGCCGCTTTTGTTGAAGACGAGGTTGCCCCAGCGGTCGGCCTGCCAGGCCTCGATCAGGGCCACGTCGCCGTGCAGGGCTGTCTCCAGCACGTAGTCGCGGCCCTCGATGGTGCGGGTCTCCTTGCCGCGGGCGAGCAGGGTGCCGGCGGCGGTCGCGGTGAAGAAGGCCGGGATGCCGGCCCCGGCGGCGCGCATGCGTTCGGCGAGCGTGCCCTGGGGGACAATCTCCAGTTCGATCCGGCCCTGTTTATAAAGCGTCTCGAACACCGAGGAGCCCTGGCTGCGCGGGAAGCTGCAGACGATCTTGCGGACGCGGCCCAGCTCCATCAGGCGGGCCAGGCCGGTGTGGCCCGTGCCGGCGTTGTTGGCGACGCAGACCAGGTCTGTGGCGCCCTGTTCGATCAGGCCTTCCAACAATGCGTCGGGCTGACCGACGGAGCCGAAGCCGCCGATCAGGATGGTGCTGCCGTCGGCTATGCCTGCCATGGCGTCGGCCATGGACTGGACGCGCTTGTCGATCATGGGTGCGCTCCGGGGTGGTCTCCGGGGCGGGCTCCGGGGTGGTGTGCGAGGACGTCGATCACGGCATCGACCGCGAAGGCGCCGTCCGGCATGGCCAGGACGGGGTTCAGGTCGATGGAGCCGAGGGCCGGGCCGGCCTGGTGGGCGAAGACGGACAGGCGGGACAGCATCGTGGCCAGGGCGGCGATGTCGACCGGGGGGCGGCCGCGGGCGCCGAGCAGGATGGGGGCGGCGCGGATGGAGCGGATCATGCGCTCGGCCACGTCGACGCCGAAGGGGCAGCGGTGCAGCGCCACGTCGCGCATGATCTCGACGAAGATGCCGCCCAGGCCGAACATTGCGACGGGGCCGAACACCGGGTCCTGCTGGATGCCCATGATGCACTCGACGCCGCCGGTGAGCTGCCTGGCGACCAGCACGCCCTCGATGCGGGCGGCGGGCGCGGCGGTGGCGGCGCGGTGCAGCAGGGTCGCGAAACCCTGATGCACGGCCTCGGCGCTGCCGACATCGAGCAGCACGCCGCCGATCTCGGATTTGTGGACGATGTCGGGGGAGAGGATCTTCAGCACGACCGGGTAGCCGAAGCGTTCGGCGGCGGCGGCGGCTTCGGCTGGCGTCGTGCAGGCGGCTTCGGGCGCGCTGTCGATGCCGGCGCGGTTCAGCAGGGCCTTTGCGGCAGCCTCGGTGGGCGTCGCGGCGGGCAACGGGACGTGCGGGACGGCGGGAGGCGCGGCGCCGGGCTGTTTGGCGAAGGCCTGGCCGAAGCGGCCCATGGCGTGGATGGCGACGACGGCGCGGGTGGGATCCTCGAACACGACGTAGCCGTCCTGTTCGTAGTCGGCGACCTGCTCGGGCCGGGCCACGACGGACAGGACGTAGAGGCGGTCCGGGTGGCGTTCCCGCACGGCCTGGAGCTGCGGGCGGAGGCGGGGGGCGATGGTGGGTGAGCCGCCGACCTGGGTGAAGAATGCGAGCACGGAGGTGTAGCCGCCGTCGACGACCATGCTGTCCATGAAGCGGCCGACGAGGCTGATGTCGTTGAAGGCCTGGGCGGTGCAGTCGACGGGGTTGCGGGGGGCGGCGAAGGGCAGCATCGCCTTCAGCCGGGCCTGCGCGTCGTCTGGCATGGGCGGGAGTTCGAGGCCGATGGCGTCGGCGGCGTCGGAGATCAGCACGCCGGCGCCGCCGCTGATGGTGATGACGCCCAGGGTGTTGCGGACGGGGTAGATGCGCCTTGTCGCGGTGGCGGCGATGTCCAGCATCTCCTCGGTGGTGCGGGCGCGGACGACGCCGAACTCGGCCAGCACGGCGTCGGTGACGGCGTCGTCGCCGGCGATGGAGGCGGTGTGGCTGCGGGCGGCGTGGGCGCCGATGGCCGACGTGCCGACCTTCATCATGATGACGGGCTTGCGCGCCTGGCGGGCGGTCTCGAGGGCGGCCAGGAAGCTTTCGGCCTCGCGGATGCCCTCGGCGTAGGCGGCGATGACGTCGGTGCCGGGATCCTCGGCGAGCCAGCCGATGACGTCGCCGATGGTCACGTCGCCTTCGTTGCCGGTGGTGACGCAGATGGGCGTGCCGATGCCGCGGTTGCGGGCGATGGCGAACATGTGGGTGCCGTAGGCGCCGCTCTGGCTCGCGATGCCCACGCGGCCCGGCACGGGGAAACCGTTCTCGAGGCTGCTGCTGAAGATGGGGTAGAAGCCGATACGGGCGTTGAACAGGCCGAGGCAGTTGGGGCCCACGAGGCGCATGCCGTGGCGGCGGGCGGCGTCCATCATGCGGGACTGGGCCTCGGCGCCCGGCTCGTCCATTTCCGCGAAGCCGGCGGTGAAGACGATGGCGCTTTTGACGCCGCGGGCGCCCAGGTCCTCGATGGCCTGGACGGCGAGGGCGCCGGGCACGGCGACGATGGCGGTATCGGGGGTTTCCGGCAGGCTGGCGACGTCGGGGTAGGACGGCAGGCCCTGGATTTCGGTGCGGTTCGGGTTGACCGGGAAGATGCGGCCCTGGAAGCGCTGCTTGAGCATGTAGTCGATGGGCCGGCCGCCGATGCGGGTGGGGTCGGCGCTGGCGCCGAGGATGGCGACGCTTTTGGGCTTCAGCAGCGAGTCCAGGCTGGCGAAGCGGCTCATGCCGGGTGGCCGGCTGCGAGGATGATGTCGTCAGGTCCGCTCATCGATCGATTTCCACCCGTTTTGGGGATGATGCGTCCGGGGGTGCGGGGCGGCAAGCGCGGAGGATGGTGCGGGGCGCGTCGACCGGCGCGTGCGGGGCGCGTCCCGGGCCGCCCGGCAGCGCCGGGCGCGGTCTGCACGTGGGACAGCAGCCTACGGCCGCGATGCGCGGCTGCGGGTTGGGGCGATGGCGGCGGGCGAGGTGGACGCGCCGGGCGTGAGCATCCTCGGGTTTCGCAGGCGGCGTGGTCAGGACGGGGTCGGGGGTGGGGCGCCGGGCCCGAACGGGGGGGCGTTGGTGGGGGGGCGTGGGGTTGATGGAGCGTTGGGGGGGTGGGCGCGCGCGGGTTGGGTGAGCGCGGGTTGGGCGAGCGCGGGTTGGGCGAGCGGGGGGTGGGCGAGCGGGGGGTGGGCGAGCGGGGGGAGGCCGAGGTCGCGCCGGAGGGCGGCGATCTGCTCGGGGACGGGGCGGTTGGCGAGGGGCTCGTCGTCGAGCTCGTCCTCGGGTTCGGGTTGGTCTTCGTCGTTGTCGGCGGGGGCTTGGGGTTCCGGGCGTTCGTCGGCCGGGTCTGGTTGTTCGGGGCGGTCCTGGGCTTCGGGGGGCGGGGCATGGGGGGCGCCGGCCTGGGGGCGGGCGGGGGCCGGGTGCGTCGCCGGGCTGGCGGGTGGTTCGTATTCGTCGAGCCGGGCGGCCAGCATGATGCTGCGGCGGACGGCGCGGGCGATGCGCTCGAAGGCGAGGGCGTTGTCGGGGGGCGTGCGGCGGTCGAGGATGGCGTCGGTGGTTTGCTGGCGGAGGCAGCGGACGAGGTCCATGCCGGCGTGGATCATCTCGTGGAGGAT
>JAYUCA010000002.1:0-3044 GCA_043740535.1 Rhodospirillales bacterium
CTAGAGCATGATCGCTTCAGGTAGATGAAGCGATCCTGCTCTAGTTTGTTGATTAAGAACGCGGAACCTCGTTTCAGGTCCAAGCAACCTGAAACGATACCGCTCTAGCGGATCAGCCCGGTCAGCGGGCTTGACGGGTCGGCCCCCATGCGGCGCGGCATCCGCCCGGCCAGCCAGGCCAGCCGCCCGGCCTCCACCCCCGCCTTCATCGCCCGCGCCATCAGCAGCGGATCCCGCGCATGCGCGATCGCCGAGTTCAGCAGCACCGCGTCGCAGCCCAGCTCCATCGCGATCGCCGCATCGGACGCCGTGCCCACGCCGGCATCGACCAGCACCGGCACGCCCGCCTGCTCGATCAGCATCGCCAGCATGGCCGGGTTCTGGATCCCAAGGCCCGAGCCGATCGGCGCGCCCAGCGGCATGATCGCAACGCAGCCCATCTCCTCCAGGCGTTTCGCGGCCACCGGGTCATCGGCGCAATAGACCATGACCTCGAACCCGTCCTTGATCAGCGCCGCCGCTGCCTCATGCGTCGCGGCCATGTCGGGATAAAGATGCGGCGGCGGGCCGAGCACCTCGAGCTTCACCAGGTTCCAGCCGCCGGCCTCGCGCGCCAGGCGCAGGGTGCGCACGGCCTCGTTCGCCGTATGGCATCCGGCCGTGTTGGGCAGGTAGGTGTAGGTCTTCGGATCGACGAAATCCTGCAGCATCGGCGCGCCCGCGTCCGACAGGTTCACCCGCCGCACCGCGACGGTCACGATCTCCGCGCCCGAGGCCTGGATGGCCGCCGCCGTCTCCTCGAGGCTTTTGTACTTGCCGGTGCCGACGACCAGCCGTGAGCGGAAGGTGCGGCCCGCCACGGTCCAGCTGTCATCGACAGGTGCGAAACCGTCCATGCCTAGCCTCCCCCGATGAAATGCACGATCTCCAGCCGGTCCGCCGGCCGCAGCCTGGTCGTGTCGTAGACGGAGCGTGGGACGATCTCCTCGTTCAGCTCCACCGCGACCTTGCGCCGATCGAGCCGCAGATGATCGAGTAGGGCGGCGACGTTGGTGGCGCCCGCAAGCCGCAGCGCCTCGCCATTCACCACCAGTTCCAGTGCATCGATCGCATCCATCCCACGACTATGTGGGGACGGGCCTTGGGTCGCAAGCGCGGGCCGCGCAACCCAGGCGGCGGCTCCGCAGACAGTCAGCCCGCCGCGAGCACCCGGCGCGCCCGGTCGCGCGCGTCCACGCCGCCGTCCAGCACGGCGATCAACGCCTCCTCGCACTGCACCAGCCGGGCAGCGACCTCGCTGCACGCCGATTGCGCATCCGCCGCTCCGGGATCACCGGAGCGCGAAAGAATAGACACAGCGCGATGCAGGCGAAGCGGGAGGGGTTCCGGCATTTTGTCCAACGAAGTTGGTTCAATCCCATAACGTGAGACCAGTCTTGCCTGCAACCCTATTCCCGGCGGCTGTTGAGTCCGTGATCGTACGGGCGCCGAGAGCCTACCGCGTATGGCCGATATCGACCTCGGCGAATGCGCTGCCCAGCTTCGCGATCGGGATCAACGACGGCTGGTCGAAGCCCCACGGATTGCTCATGCGGGCATAGGCGACCCCACCCACCGCCTGCACGCCGTCGAACATGTAGGCGTGGTTGCCGACAAGGTGATAGGGCAGAGACGCGGCGTTGGCCGTGTCCATCACGATCAGGTCGCCCGCAGCCAGGTCGGCGCTCAATATCGCCGCGGTAAAGCCGGTGGCGCGGTACGGTATCGCCACATGGCCGGTCAGCTCCTCCATCGCGATGCATGGGTTGCCGCCGTGCTGGATGCCGGGATAGCCCCCGTTCGCCTGGGCGTAGGCCTTCTCCAGCACCTGCACCCAGATTTCCTTCTGGCCGCCGGAGACGTCCTGCGTCGCGCCGTTGTTCACGGCGCCGGTCGGGAAACTGTTCGTGACCGTCTGCGCCGCCGCCTTGAACGACGTGGTCCCGAAGCCTGGCGGACGGCCGTTCGACGCCTCGTACAGCGTGACCGTCTCGGTGCCGTTGCTGTTGGCATGGATCATCCTGGCGATCAGCACCGGGTCGAACATGGCCAGCTCGCCGATGGACGCCAGCAGGAAGCAGTCGCCGATCTGGCCCTGATGGATGTCGTTGACGCTGATCGCCGCAGTGTCGCCCGTTTCCGTCAGATAAAGGACCTGGGTCATCGCACCGACGGACATCGGCTGGGCCATGATGCCAACCAGGCTCGGGCCGCCCGCCTCCGGGTCTGGCGCAGCCAGCCAGGACCCGGCCTGGTCGAAGCCCGTCATCCAGTCTGGCAGGGCGCCGGGCCTGGGGGTATGGACATGGGACATGGACGGCGCTCTCCGGAACTTGATGCCGTCTCGTTTTCCGGGAAAATAGTGAACGGAACTTGAACACGTCGGGGATAGGAGGGAAGCCGATGCTGACTGGCGCACTGTGGCTCGTGGGCCTGGCCGTCCTGGCCGGCATCGGACTCAGCGGGTTCTACCTGCAGGAGCGGCCGATCCGGGGTGCGGCACGATGGGCGAGCGCCGCGCATGGCGTGGCGGGCACTGCGGGGGTGGCGCTGGTGGCCTGGTCGGCCTGGTCGGCAGCGGCGGACGCGAACGGGTTCCTGCACCTGTCGACGTATCTGCTGGGTGCGACCCTGCTGGGCGGTTTGATCGTGGCGGCCGGTGTGCTGCGCCGCCGGCGCACGCCCGGGCTGGTGGTGGCCCTGCATGCGACGCTCGGCGTGGCGGGGGCTGTGATCCTGGTGGCATACGCGGCCACGCCGCATTGACCCGGCCTGGTCGCCGACGGGGGGTGACTTGAAATACTAGAGCGGTATCGTTTCAGGTTGCTTGGACCTGAAACGAGATTCCGCGTTCTTAATCAACAAACTAGAGCAGGATCGCTTCATCTACCTGAAGTGATCCTGCTCTAGCATTACAGTTGCACCTTCCAGCGAACTCTGAATCAATGGGCAACCATGATTCGGAGGTTCATGGATGGCGCTGGCATCGATCGAGACGACGTTGG
>JAYUCA010000003.1:0-2351 GCA_043740535.1 Rhodospirillales bacterium
GGCGTGGCGGGCGCGTGGGGCAGCTGCACCGGCATGTCGGCGATGGACAGATGCTGGACGGCGTTGGACATAGAGGCCTCCCCGGGGTCATCCTCCCCACCGTGATGCCGCCGTTGCACGGCGGTTTGCTTACCGACTAGTATGTCAGACGACCAAGCGCCGATCAAGCTTTGCCTGGGTAGCCTACGCCTGAAATGGCCTGAACCGCGGCAACGTCGCCTCCGCCGTCACGTCGTCGAACACGACCTCCACCGCCATCCCCACGTGCGGCGCCGCCCCCGCAAGCTCCACCAGGTTGCCCGTCAGCCGCACGCCCTCCGCCAGCTCCACCTGCACCGCGTTATACGGCAGATCCGCCTCGAAGGCCGGCAACCAGGCCTTGTGCACGATCACCCACGACGAGACGACGCCGCGCCCGCTTGCCTGCCGCCACGTCAGCGCCTCGCCGAAACAGAACGGGCATACCGGGCCCGGCGGCCAGTGCGGCCGCTTGCACGGCACGCAGGTCGGCAGCAGCAGCTGGTGCGCCCGGCACCCCTCCCAGAACGCCCGGTTGTCCGGCGTCAGCCGGGGCAGCGGCTTGCCGGCCTTGACGTGGTCCATGCCCAACTCCCCCTTCAGCGCCGCAGGATCACGGAATCGCCCCAGCACGTGCCCCATTGCAGGTGCTCCGCACCCTCGATCTGCCGCGGCCCGGCCGTGCCCCGAAGCTGCCGCACCATCTCCAGGATCGAGTTCCAGCCGCACACATGCGCCTCTGACAACAGCCCGCCCGAGGTGTTGACCGGCAGCGCGCCGCCGGGCCCGATCCGTCCATCCGCAACCCACCCGGCCGCCTCTCCGGGACCGCAGAACCCGAACCGCTCCAGCGCGAACAGCACCAGCGGCGAGAACGCGTCATACGTGTAGAAGCCCTGCATGTCCCCACGGTCGAGCCCGGCCCGCCGATACACCGCCAGGTCCCGCTCCCGCGGCGTCACGGGGTCGCTCGGCTGCTGGTTGATGCCCAGCCCCGGCGGCGCGAAGATGAACTCGCTCCGCCCCGATCGCACCCCCTGCATGCCGGAGATGTAGATGGGCTGGTTGGGCATGTCCCGCGCCCGCTCGGCACTGGTCAGCAGCACGACCGCGGCGCCGTCGGTGATCAGGCTGCAATCGAACAGGTGCAGCGGATCCACGACCATGCGCGACGCCTGGTGCGCCTCCAGCGTCAGCGGCGTCTTCATCAGCGCATACGGGCTGCGCAGCGCGTGCGCGCGGATCGCGATCGGCACGGCGGCGAGATCGGCCGACGTCACGCCATACCGCGCCATGTAGCGCTGCATCGAGAACGCCGCGCCGACGGCAGGCGACGTGAGGCCGTACACCGGGTTCTCGCCATGCGTGGCCCCTTGCTCGCGCATGCCCTCCGGGTCGCCAGGCCCGCCCAGTATGCTCAGCTCGCGCGTAAAACTGATGGCGGTGATGCAGGCGACGACGTCCGCCATGCCGCAGGCGACGGCCATCGCCGCGTGCTGCAGCGCGCTGGTGACGAAGCGCCCATGCGTCCAGCTTTGATGCACGTAATCGACCTCGAGCCCGTACACCTCGGCCATCCGGTCGTAATCCGCCCCAAGCGGCCAGCCCATGTGCAGCGCCACGCCATCGATGTCCGAGCGGTCGAGCTGCGCGTCGGCCAGCGCCGCCCGCAGCGCCTGCGCCCCAAGCCCGATCTGGCTGACCGGCAGGAACCGGCCGAACTCGCTCTGCCCGATGCCGACGATGGCGACGGCGTCCTTTGGATGCATGGCCATTCCCGGGTTTCGTGCTGTTTTCCCTGTGTCACAGCGTCCGTTGCGTGTCCAGGCTGGCCACCTGCCTTACGTAAAGCCTGGGGTTGACCTACGGATGCCAGGTTTGCAGACGTCTGGCGACGACCTGGAATAACGTGACAGCGGGAACCCGACAGCCGTGGGCTTCACCCGGCGAGCCCGGCCATGGGGGGCGGCGGCAAAGAGCGGCCGCATGCACGGCGTGCTGCTCGCGCGCGCTCAGTTTCTTCTCTGCGACCTCTGCGCCTCTGCGGTCATTCTTCTTCAGTCCTCCTTCCGACGCAGCACCCGCACCGAAGCCACGCCCATCGGCGTCCAAGCCCCGCCGGACAGCCCCGCAATCCGCCCTTGCAATACCATCGGACTTTGAACATACTGGTCGGTATAAAGACCGTCCGCACGTCTAAAAGCGCGACCAGGTTTGGGGGAGGACCACGCCGTGACCAAGCAGCGACGCCCGAACCCCGCCCACGGCCGCAACCAGGCCTGACCGCCCATGCAGGCGCCCTACAGCCGCACCATGTTCGACCTGCTGGACGA
>JAYUCA010000004.1:0-1505 GCA_043740535.1 Rhodospirillales bacterium
ACCAGTCGGCTGGAAACCTGCTAATTGGACACCGCCAGCCGCCAATACTAATAGCATGATTGCCTCAAAAAATGTGCATTTAAACAAGGCACACAAAAAACGCGGAACCTCGTTTCAGGTCCAAGCAACCTGAAACGATACCGCTCTAGCGCGCCGCAGCCTCTGCCCGGACCTCCTGCTCGATCGCATCCAGCAGCCGCGTCGGCCAATGCGGCGGGATGCCGCGCCCGATCAGCACGATCCGGGTCCGCCGGTCCGTCGACGGCCACCCGTCCAGCCACTCCGGCGGTGAGAACACGTGCTGCACCCCGTGGATCAGCGCCGGGCGGCCTGGCATCTCCGCGATGTCCACCAGCCCCTTCACCCGCAGCAGCCTGGCGCCGGCGTGGGCGGTCAGCGCCGGCAGGAACAGCGCCAGCGCTGCGCCCGGCAGCGGGCGGTCGCGCAGCACCAGCGCGGTGCCGATGCCGTCCGTATGCTGCGGCGCGAAGGCGGGCGGCGACAGCCATGCCATCCAGGGGCGGTCCCGCGGGGCGGCTGCCTGCAGCACCCGTGCCGCGATGTCCGGCGCCGTCGTGGCGCCGGTGGCGGCCGACGGGTTCAGCGCCGCGACCCGGTCCCGCAGCGCGACGGGGTCCGCCAGATCGGTCTTGCTGAACAGCACCCGGTCCGCGACGGCCACCTGGCGCCGGGCTTCGACCTGCGCATCCAGCGTGGCGCCGCCATGCACCGCATCCACGATCGTCACCACCTGGTGCAGCGCATAGATCGACGCCACCAGGGCGTCGGCCATCAGCGCGTGCAGGATGGGCGCCGGGTCGGCGAGCCCCGAGGTCTCGATCACCACGCGGTCGAACCGCGCCGTGCCGGCGGAGCGTCGCGCCGCCAGGTCCAGCAGGGTGCGCGTCAGGTCGCCGCGGACGGCGCAGCACAGGCATCCCGTCGTCAGCTGCACCAGGCTTTCGTCCGACGTCTCGATCAGCGCGTGGTCCAGCCCGATCTCGCCGAACTCGTTGACGATCACCGCCGTGCGCGCGAACCCGGGGCTGCGCAGCAACCCACGCAGCAGCGTCGTCTTGCCGCTGCCGAGGAACCCGGTGATGACGGCGACCGGGACCAGGTCAGCCATCGGGCGCCACCATCCGCAGCGGGGGCCGCTGGTCGCGCGGCCCGATCGCGGTCCGCAGCGCCTCCAGCAGCGCCACGATCGACGCGCAGGGGCGGGTCCGGCCGCCCTCGACCTCCAGCATCCAGCGCAAGGGACCGCCCCGCCGCACCACCGCGGCCCGGCCGTCTGCGGCGGCGACACGCAGGCCGTCGCCGTCCCAGGCCGCCGCGCCGCCGCCGCCCCACAGCTTGATCGTGTCGGCGACCAGGGCGCGCAGCTCGGCGTTGGTCATGGACGCCCCCGAGACGCCTACAGCGCCGGCCCCGCCAGGATGTCCGCCGGGATCGACCGCATCAGGTATCGCCCGTCCGCCTCGCCGCCCAGGAACGCGCCGTCC
>JAYUCA010000005.1:0-2229 GCA_043740535.1 Rhodospirillales bacterium
CAGGCCATCGCCGCCTCGCGGATGGGCGCATGCCGGCTGTCGATCCCGTATTCCGCCAGCAGCCGGGCCACCACCGCGCGTTCCCGCACGCCGGCGATCAGCAGGTTCTGGTTGGCGGTCAGGATGAAGCTGCCCTGGTGCACCCGCGCGATGGCCTGCAACCCGCTCAACAGCCGCCTGGTCCCGGTGTCGTCCACCCGGCCGTTCTCGATGAACAGCCCGTAATGCGACAACCCGCCGGCTTCGTACCAGCCGAGCCGGTCGCCCGTGCCCTCGAACGCCGCGCCGCGGGCGGGCGGCAACGCCCAGCCCAGATGCCCGTCGACGGCGGCGCGAAACGCCTCCAGCCCCATCCGCTCGATCGTGTATTTCAGCCGCGCGTTCTTGCGCAGGCCGCGGTTGCCGTGGTCGCGCTGCGCCATCAGCACGGCGCGGGCCACGTCGACGGCCTGGTCCGTGGTGCAGAAGCCGAAGCTGTCCGCCGTGCGCGGGAAGGTGTCCAGCTCGCCATGGGTCATGCCCATGCCGCCGCCCACCGTCACGTCCCAGCCCAGCACCACGTCGCCCCGCACCTGCGCGATGAACCCCAGGTCATGCGCATACACGTCGACGTCGTTCTGCGGCGGCACTGCGATGGCGATCTTGAACTTCCGCGGCAGATAGGTGGGGCCGTACATCGGCTCATGCTCCGGCTCGGCGCCGGCCACGCGCTGTTCGCCGACCCAGATCTCGTGCCAGGCGCGGGTCTTCGGCAGCAGTCCGTCGCTGATGGCGTGCGCCAGGTCCAGGGCGGCGGCGTGCGCCGGGCCCTGATGCGGGTTGATGGTGCAGATGACGTTGCGGTTCACGTCGCCGCAGGCGGCGATCGTGTCCAGCAGCGCGTCGTTCATCGCAGCGATGGCGGGGCGCAGGTTGCCCTTCAGGATGCCGTGGAACTGCACCGTCTCCCGCGTCGTCAGCCGGATGGTGCCGTTCGCCCGCTCCCGCCCGATCTCGTGCAGTTGCAGCCATTGCTGCGGCGTCACCTCGCCGCCCGGGATGCGCAGCCGCGCCATGAAGCTGTACGCCGGCTCCATCCGGGTGCGCCCCCGCTCGGCGCGCAGGTCGCGGTCGTCCTGCTGGTAGATGCCGTGGAACTTCGTCAGCTGGGTGTCGTCGTCCTCCAACGCGCCGGTCTGCGGCACGGTCAGGCCCAGGGCGATGCCGCCGCGCAGCGCGTGGCTGCCGGCCTTGATGTGCTCGTTCTTCGAAAGGGTGGGTGCGTCGGTCATCAATACACGTCCAGCAGATAGCGGCCCTGGGCCTTCAGCGAGTCCAGCTCGGCCTCGGCCCGCTCGTCCGACAGCCCGCCCCCCTGCGCCACGATGGTCCGCAGCGCCGCGTGCACGTCGCGCGCCATCTGCGCCTGGTCGCCGCAGACGTAGACCCGGGCGCCGTCCTGCAACCAACCATACAGCTCTGCCGCGCGGTCCAGCATGCGGTGCTGCACATAGACCTTCGCGTCCTGATCGCGGGAGAAGGCGACGTCCAGCCGCGTCAGCACGCCGCGGGCCAGGTAGTCCTGCCATTCGAGCTGATACAGGAAGTCGTGCGTGTAGTGCCGGTCGCCGAAGAACAGCCAGCTCGGTCCCTTCGCGCCTGCCTCGTCGCGGTCCTGCAGGAAGGCGCGGAACGGCGCGACGCCGGTGCCCGGCCCGATCATGATCAGCGGCGTGGCCGTGTCGTCCGGCAGGCGGAAATGCGGGTTGGGCTTCACATAGACGGGCACGGTGTCGCCAACGCGGCGGCGGTCGGCCAGCCATGTGGAGGCCACGCCCTCGCGCTTCTGGCCATGCGTCGCATAGCGCACGGCGCCGACCAGAAGGTGCGCCTCGTCGGGCGTGGCGCGCTGGCTGGACGCGATGGAATAGAGCCGCGGCGGCAGCGGCCGCAGCACGCCCAGAAGCTGCTCGGGCGTCAGACGGACAGCGTGGTCGTTCAGCAGGTCGGTCACCTGCCGCCCCGGCAGATACGCCTTCAGCGCATCCCCGTCCGCAGCCAGCGCCAGCAGCCCCTTGTGCCCGGCCACGCCAGCCAGCGTCCGCACCAGATACCCCGTCAGCGTCGTGATCTCATGCCGGCTCGTCAGCGCCGCGTGCAGCGCGTCGTCGCCGTCCAGCCCCACGGCCGCCAGCACCTGCTCGACCACGCGGGGATCGTTCTGCGGCACGACGCCCAGCGAATCGCCGG
>JAYUCA010000006.1:0-5811 GCA_043740535.1 Rhodospirillales bacterium
CAACGCGCAACATCATGCCGACGCTGACGCTGGCGATGAACTCGCTGCCGGGCGGTGTGACGCAGCGGCCGCACCGGCACAACGCGGTGGCGGTCAGCCTGATCATCCAGGGCGACCGCTGCCATTCGGTGATGGACGGTCGGCGGAAGGATTGGTCGCCCTGGGCCACCAGCATCACGCCGCCGGTCACGGTCCATTCGCATCACAACGGCGGCAACCAGCAGGCGATGTTCCTGATCGTGCAGGACGGCGGCCTGTTCTACCACACCCGAGCCATGGGCTTCGAGTTCGCGGAACAGCCCGCATGAGCGCCGCGGCGGACGCGCGTCCCACGCTGGTGCATCCGGCGCCCGACGCGGCCTGGCTGGCCAAGCGATCCGAGCCGATCATCGAACCCGACCTGCCGATCGTCGATCCGCACCACCATTTGTGGGACCGCGGCGGCGGCTATTACCTGGACGAGCTGCTGGAGGACCTCAATTCGGGCCACAACATCGTCTCCACCGTGTTCCTGCAATGCGCCTACGGCTACCGCACGGACGGGCCGGAGGCGATGCGGCCGGTGGGCGAGACGGAATTCGTGGCCGGGGTGGCGCGGGAGGCCGAGCGGCGCGGCAGCAAGACCCGGGTGTGCGAGGGCATCGTCGCGCATGCCGACCTGCTGCTGGGCGACGCCGTGACGCCGGTGCTGGAGGCGCATGCCGCCGCCGCCGACGGCCGGCTGCGCGGCATCCGCCACCTGACGGCGCAGGACGGGTCGTTCCGCGGCGGCATCGCGGAGCCGCCGCCGGCGCACCTGATGTCGAGCCCGGCGTTCCGCCAGGGCTATGCCCGGCTGGGCCAGCACGGACTGAGCTTCGACGCGTGGCTGTATCATACGCAGATCGACGAGCTGACCGCCCTTGCCAACGACTTCCCGGACACGCCGGTGGTGTTGAACCACGTCGGCGGGGCGCTGGGCGTGGGCGCCTATAAGGGGCGGCGGGACGACGTGTTCCAGGATTGGCGGGCGGCGATCCGCCGGCTGTCGACGTGCCCGAACGCCACGGTGAAGCTGGGCGGGCTGGCGATGGTGATGACCGGGTTCGAGTTCCACAAGCAACCGATGCCGCCGGACTCGACCGAATTGCTGGCGGCCTGGCGCCCGTATCTGGAAACCTGCATCGACATCTTCGGGCCCGACCGCTGCATGTTCGAAAGCAACTTCCCGGTCGACAAAGCCATGTGCAGCTACGCGGTGCTTTGGAACGCGTTCAAGCGCGCCGCCAGCGAGCATTCGGCGGCCGACAAGGCGGCGCTGTTCCAAGGCACCGCCACGAGGTTCTACCGCCTATCGAGCTGATGCGCGCCTGACGCCTGCGGGGGGAGACAACCATGAAGACGATCACACGGCGCACGGCCATGGCGGCCATCGCGGCGCCTTTGCTGGCCCGGCCCGGGCTGATCCGGGCCCAGACCGTTTCGGCCCCCGTCATCATCGGGCTGCTGAGCGACGTTGGCGGCCCGTATCGCGACGTCGGCGGGCCCGGCAGCAAGGTGGCGGCGGAAATGGCGGCCGAGGATTTCGGCGGCGCCCTGTTCGGCCGGAAGATCCAGGTGCTGCAGACCGACGACCAGAACAAGGCGGACCTGGCCAGCGCGCAGGCGCGGCAGTGGATCGACGATGCGGGCGTGTCGGTGCTGGCCGATGGCGCCGGGTCTTCGGCGGGGCTCGCGATCCAGCAGGTCGCGCGGGAGCGCAAGCGCATCTACCTGATGAGCACGCCGACCTCGACGGCGCTGATCGGCAAGCAGTGCTCGCCGTACGGGTTCCAGTTCAGTTGCAACACCTATGCGCTGGCCCGCGGCGTGGGCGGCGAGCTGTCCAGGGTCGGTGGGGACACCTGGTTCTTCATCACCGCGGATTACGAGTTCGGCGCGTCGCTGCAGGCCAACACCGAGGAGTTCGTCAAGAAGGCCGGGGGGCGCGTGCTGGGCAGCGTACGGGCGCCGCTGGGGACCAGCGACTTCTCGAGCCTGCTGCTGCAGGCGAAGGCGTCGGGCGCCAAGGTGATCGGCCTGGCCAATGCCGGGACGGACTTGCAGAACTGCATCAAGCAGGCGGCCGAGTTCGGCATCGTGCAGGGCGGGCAACGGCTGGCGACGCTGCTGATGATGATCTCGGACGTGCTGGCGCTGGGGCAGGACGTGTGCCGGGGGCTGGTGCTGTCCAACTCGTTCTATTGGGCGCAGTCGCCGGAAACGAGGGCCTGGACGGAACGGTATGTGGCGCGGATGGGCAAGCCGCCGACGGAGTACAACGCCGCGGCCTATGCGGCGGTGTCGCACTGGCTGAAGTCGGCCCAGGCGGCGGGCGGGCTCGATGCGGACGCGGTGGCGGCGAAGATGCGCGAGCTGCCGCTGGAGGATTTCTACAACAAGGGCGTGCGGATCCAGGCGAACGGGTGCGTGCCGCATGCGATGTACTTGTGGGAGGTGAAGGCCGCGGCCAAGTCGACGCACAAGTGGGAGATCTACGATCTGATCGGCACGATCCCCAGCCCCGATGCGTATCCGCCGCCGGGGTTGTTCGGGTGTCCGCTGGCGCCGGCCTGACACATTGCCTTCAACGTCATTGCGAGCCCCTTGGCGAAGCACCGAAGTCGTGACTCTCGCCAGGCCGTGGAAACCATAGCACGTCATCCCCGGGCCCCCGGGTCGAGGAAGGCCCGGGGATGACGCTCTTGAATCCATGCCGTGGCAGGGCAACCATGGCGCGTCATCGCTGAGGGTGCACGGCGGCTTCGCATTGCACCACCCAATGCACAGGTCATTGCTGGTGTAATACCAGGGATATCAAGCATTGACCGGTCCGCATCGTCACTGCGAGCTCTTGCGAAGCAGTCCAGGGCGGCCAGACCTATCGGTCCTGGATCGCTTCGCAAGGGCTCGCGATGACGGGTCTATACTTACTGCCGTTGGTTGAAGCGGCGGCCTGCCGCGATGCGCGTCGATCTCAACAGAAGAATGGAATGATGGCCGGTTCTCGGATGGAAGCGCGCCCGCCGCCGCTCACTCGTCCAGCGCGTTGGCCGGAATGCCGGAGTTGGGCCGCAGCGGGATGCGGAACAGGGTGCTGGCGTTCTGGCCCAGCATGCGGCGGCGGCGCTCGACCGGGAAGCTGTGCGGCACCGATTTGTAGGGCGAGTCGTAGTCCCAGTGCGGATAGTCCGACGAATACATCAGCTTGTCGCCCAGGCCGGCCTCTTCGAGCATCGCGTAGACGGACTCGGTGTCTTCGCGGCGTTCCGGCTCCTCGATCGGCTGGGTCGTGAACCAGACGTGGTCGCGGATGTAGTCCGACGGCTTGCGGGCGACGTGCGGCACCTCGTCGCGCAGCTTGTTCCAGGCGGCATCGAGGCGCCAGGAGTAGGGCACGGCCCATGACCAGCCGAGCTCGATCAGGGCGACCTTCAGCGTCGGGAAGCGGTCGAAGGCGCCTTCGAAGATCAGGCTCGGCAGCAGCGTCATCGGCAGGGATGCGAAGTTCATGTGCATCTCGCCGTAGAAGTTCGTGTTGCCGGCGGCGGTGATCTGGCGGCCCATGCCGGGCACGTGGAATGTGATGGGGATGTCGTAGTGGGTGCAGGCCTCGAAGATGTCCCAGTAGCGCTGGCGGCCCATCGGCTCCTGCCCGGCCGGCGACATCAGCACGGACACGAAGCGGTCGCCGTACTCGCCCTCCTTGCAGCGCCGGATTTCCTCGACGACCCGCGGCATGTCCCGCGGCACGACGATGGCGGCGTAATAGCGCGGGTCGGCGGCCATCCAGGTGTAGGCCAGCGCGTTGTTGAAGGCCCGGGCCAGCTCCCTCGACAGGTCTTCCGGCATGTTGCCGCCGGAGTTCAGGATGTAGGATTGCGGGCAGGTCAGCACGGCGGCCGTCATGTCGAAGGGGTCCAGCACCTGGTCGCGGGCCCAGATCGGGTCGATGCCGACGCGGCTGTCCTTCAGCGCGTCCAGGCGGTGGGTGAACTCGCGCTGGGCCGGGGCATACAGGCCGGAATAGCTGTGGCCCATGCCGTATTTCGCGATGTAGTCGAGCCAGCGTCGTGACATGTGGTCGCTCACCTGGCGGTCGGCCGGGGTGGGCATCGGGTGGAAGTCGGCATCGATGATCGCCAACTTCTCGGCCACCACCGCGGAGTCCAGCAGCACACCGTCCATATCAGCCTCCCGTGGTCTGTTGGGGGAAACGGTACCAGCGCCGCGCTGTCTCCGCCATCACGTTCGCGCGCATCGTGCCGGACATCAGGCCCAGCAGCACGCCGAGGTCGTCCGTGTGCAGATGCGGGTAGTCGCTGGCGTACATCAGGATGTCCTCGGTGCCGAGCCAGCCCAGCAGGCGGCGCATCTGCTCGGGCGGCCCCATGTCGGCCGGCGCGATCGAGAAGCGGAAGTGGTCGCGGATGATGTCGGACGGCAGGCGGTCCACCCAGGGGAACTCGCGGCGCAGGCCCTTCCATTTCTTGTTGAGGTTCCAGGCCCACGTGGGCAACCACGTGAAGCCGCCCTCCAGCACCGATACGCGCAGGCCCGGGTATTTCTGGAACAGGCCCTCGACGATCATGCTGGTCAGCTGGGCGGCGAAGACCTGCGGCTCCTCGGCGTACTCCTCGACGTACCACGAGGCATAGCCGGTCGGCGTCGGGCCGTGTTCGGCCAGGCCGCCCCAGTGCAGCCCGGCGACCAGGCCGTGGCGCTCGATCGCCTCGAACATCGGCCAGAACACGCGCTGGCCGTACAGCCGTTCCGAGCGGGCGGGCAGCAGCACCTGCACGAAGCCGGGGTGGCGGCCGACGCGGTCGATCTCGGCGGCGGCGGCGGCCGGGTCACGGGCGGGGATGACGAGGGAGGCGGACAGGCGCGGGTCCTTGTCCAGCCACTGATCGACGATCCAGTCGTTGACCGAGCGGGCCATGGCGATCGCCCAGTCCGGATGGCGGAGGCTGTCGATGCCGTAGTAGCAGTTCACGATCGCCCGATCGACGCGCCACGGGTCCAGGATGTGGCGCTGCAACTGGCCGAGGGTCGAGGCCGGGACCGTCTCGCCGTCCCGCCATTCCGGCCGGGCCGTGGTCGGCAGCAGCGGGGGGTAGGTGAGCGCGAGGCCGGCAGGGCCGCGGAAGCCGCGTTCGCGGGCGGCGTCGACCCAGACCTGATCCTGGTAGGGGAACAGCGCCTCCAGCGAAGGCACCACGGCGTGCACGTCGCAGTCGATCACCGGGCCGGGCCACAGGGCGTCGCGGGTGGTGTTCTCCAGCAGAGCCGTCGTCATGCCGCACCTGCCGCCGCGCGCAGGCGCACGACCAGATACTCGTCCTCGACGGCGACCGGCACGGTTTCCGCAACGAGTGGCCCGGCGACGCGCGCGCCGCTGCCATCGGCCAGCGCCTCGGCCACCGCGGCGCCGCCCTCGACCCCGACCTGGAACGGCATCGCCCGCAACGCGGCGTTCCAGTAGGACTGGCCGGTGCGGATATCGAACTCCCAGTTGTGCCAGGGGCAGGTGATGAAGGTGCGGCCGGGGCTGGAACGCACGTCGCCAGGAACCGGAGAGACGACGTCGGTCACGATCTGGCCCTTGCACAGCGGGCCGCCCAGATGCGGGCAGCGGTTCAGCAGTCCGAAGAACTGGCCGTCGAGACGGAAGATGCCGATCTCCCGCCGGCCGGCGGTGACGACGACGCTTCCGCCTTCGGGCACGTCGGACGGACGGCCGACGATGAATTTCTCCGGACGCGAGCGGCGTTCGGCCGGACCTTGCATCGA
>JAYUCA010000007.1:0-2970 GCA_043740535.1 Rhodospirillales bacterium
TGCGGCTGGACCCGGCGCAGATGGTGTCGCCGGGCGGCGCGGTGCAGGCGCGGCTGATGGCCGACGCCAATCCGGCGCCGCCGCAGATGTCGTTGATGCTGCGGGCGCCGGGGCTGGACGCGGGCGGGCTGGCGGCGGCGCTGGGGCTGCCGGAGGGTGCGGCAGCCGGGTCGATGGATGTGGACGTGGACGTGCAGGCGGCGGGCGCCGACCCGCATGCGATGGCGGCGTCCGTGGGGGGCCATGTCGGGTTGGCGCTGGTCGATGGCGAGATCGACAACCAGGTGCTGTCTGTGCTGCTGGGCAACGTGCTGCACGGGATAAGCCTGCCGTTCGACAAGGCGGGGCGCAGCCGGGTGCGGTGCTTCGCGGCGCGGCTCGATTCCGCCGGCGGCCAGGCGACGGTCCGCAACCTGGCTTTGGACACGACGCGGCTGCGACTGGACGGGGAGGGGCTGCTGGACCTGGGCGCGGAGGCGATGGACCTGCATTTGCGGCCGGTGATCCGGATGGGCGGCACGCTGGGCGCGCTGAGCGGCGGCGGCGTGGCGGTGCCGGTGCGCCTGACCGGGCCCTTCCGCGCGCCGCGGGCCGAGGCGGACAAGGGCGCGCTGCAGCCGGGTCGCTTCGGCATCCGCATCGGCGGCCCGTCGGCCGACCCATGCGGCCCGGCGCTGCTGGCCGCCCGGGATGGCCGGCCGGGCGCTGCGCCCACGGGGGCGCCATGATGAGCAGCATGCGCCGGTTCTGGGACAACGCGTCGGTGGACCCGCAGCCGGCCGGGTTCACGATCATGCTGGACGCGAAGCCCATGCGCATCCCGGGCGGCGCGCCGCTGCTGGTGCAGGGCGAGGCCCTGGCGCACGCGATCGCCGCGGAGTGGCAGGCCGCCGGCAGCGCCAAGGGCGGCGCCATGACCATGGACGACGTGCCGCTGACCCGGCTGGCCGGCACCGCGCAGGACCGCATCGCGCCCGATCCCGGCCCCGTCGCCACGGAACTGGCCCGCTACGCCGAGACCGACCTGCTGTGCTATCGCGCAGCCCATCCGGAGCTGCTGGTGATCCGCCAGGCGCGGGCCTGGCAGCCCTGGCTGGATTGGCTGGCGCAGCGGCACGGCGCACGGCTGGAACCGCGGGAGGGCATCGTGTTCCTGCCGCAGGACGGCGCGGCGCTGTCACGCGTGCACCAGGTCATGGCGGCCCAGACCCCGGCGGCGCTGGCGGCGCTTGGCATCGCGATCCCGGTGCTGGGCAGCGCCGTGCTGGGCCTGGCGCTGGCCGATGGCGCATTGACCGCGGAACAGGCGCACGCGCTGGCGCACGTCGACGAGCTGTTCCAGGTGGAGGCCTGGGGCGAGGACACCGAGGCCAGGCGCCGGCGCGACGCCGTGGCCGCCGACGTGCTGGTCGCCGAGCGTTTCCTGCGCCTGAGCGCCGCGCCATGACGGCCAAGCTGCTCCGCATCCACGGCGTGGTGCAGGGTATCGGCTATCGCGCCTGGATGGCGCAGACGGCATCCCGCATGGGCGTCGCCGGCTGGGTGCGCAACCGCGGCGACGGCACGGTGGAGGCCTTGATCGAGGGCGAGACGGATGCGGTCGAGGAACTGGCCCGGCTGTGCCGCCGCGGCCCGCCCGGGGCCTCGGTGACGTTGATCCATGAGGATCTGGTGGAGCCCGAGGACATGGAGACGTTCGAGCAGCGGGCCTCGGCGGCGTAATCTTTCGGCGCCATCAAGCCTGGAGGTCGGTGGGCAGGAACGACCGGTCGATCAGTTTCGACCAGTCCGGCGGCCCGCTGACCTGCTCGATCAGCTTCAGCGCGTCCACCATCCGGTCCAGCTCGGCCTGCTCGAAGCCGCCCTCGCTCCACATGCGCGGCCCCACCATGTTCCGCACCGCGACGGCGGCGATGGCGGGCGGCAGGTCGTAGGCCGTGGCGCACAGCGCGCCGGCGGCAACCGGGTCCTGGTAGATCGCGCGCACGCCCTCGCGCCGGCCGGCGATGATGGCGCGCAGCTTCGCCGGCTGGGCCGCCGCATAGGCGGGCGAGGTGATGCCCACCGAGGTCGTCATGGGCGGCAGCATGTCGCGGTAGGCGACGACGGTGCGGTACCGGTCCGCCCGCTGGATCGACAGCGGCTCGATCAGCGCCGCAGCCGCCACGGCGCCCTGCTCCAGCAAGGTCAGGCTTGGTCCATAGCCGCCGGAATAGACCCGGGTGACCTTGGCCGGGTCCAGCCCCTCCGTCCGCATCGCCAGCAGGAACAGCATCTCGGACACGCCCTTGGGCGAGGTCAGCGCGACCTTGCGGCCCAGCATGTCCTTCAGGCCTTTTATGTCGGAGCCGGGCATCGTCACCAGCGACGCCTCCGCCACGCTGCGGGTGCCGACGTTGACGATCTTGACCGGCAGGCCGCCCGCCGCCGCCGCGAGCGCGGCCCCCACGGCGACCTCGCCGTAGGGCGTGTCGCTGGCGAACAGGTTGCGGACGGTGGTGCCGCCGCCGCCGGAGCCCATGAACCCGGTCAGGTTGATGCCTGCGCGTTCGAACGCGCCGATCGCCTGGGCGACGGTGAAGGGCAGGCCGTAGAGGCTGGTGCCGTACTGGGTGACGCTGATCTCCTCGGCACGGGCCGAGCCCGGCAGCAGCCCGGCCCCTGCCCCGGCCAGCAGCAGCCGCCGCTGGATCACGCCGGCGCGTCCAGGCCGATATCCACGGCACTGCTCGACTGCGTCAGCCGGCCGCAGGAGATGTAGTCCACCCCCGTCTCGGCGATCGCCCGCACGCGGTCGAAGCGCACGCCGCCCGAGGCCTCCAGCGGCACACGGCCGGCCACGCGGGCGACGGCCTCGGCCATGATGTCCAGCGTCATGTTGTCCAGCATGATCACGTCGGCGCCGGCGGCCAGCGCCTCGTCCACCTGGTCCAGCCGGTCGCACTCGACCTCGATCCGCGTCAGGATCGG
>JAYUCA010000008.1:0-1600 GCA_043740535.1 Rhodospirillales bacterium
GACGACGCCGCCCGTCATGGGCGCCATGCGCGCCAGTTCCGCCGCGAAGGTCGAGCCGCCGACGCCTAGAACCATGACCGACCCTGCTCCACTTGTTGCCAACGCCGGGGCGACGCTAGGCGATGGCGGAAACCGATGCTAGTCCGGGGCATTGGCATCGGCGACGGAGGTTTCCCCTCATCCATGGCGGCCCATCGCAACACCGGTCCGGGCCTGTCCGGCGGCATCCAGCGCGCGATGGTGCAGACCCTGGTCGGCGTCGCCATAGCGATCATCTTCGTGCCGCTGGTGCTGACCATCTACCTCAGCGTGTTCGACGAGACGATCATCGTGTTCCCGCCGCACGGCTACACGCTGTCCTGGTATGGCCGCATCCTCAAGGAGTTCGGCAATGCGCTGCGCACCAGCGCGGTGACGGCGGTGGCGGCGTCATGCATCAGCCTGCTGGTGGGCGTGCCGGCCGGCATCGGGCTGTCGCGCTACCGCTTCCGCGGCCGCGGCGCCGTCGTCACGCTGCTGCTGGCGCCGCTGACCATCCCGGGCGTGGCAATCGGCCTCGGCGTGTTCGTGCTGGCCGTGCTGATCGAGGAGCATACCGAGATCGCCGTCAGCGGCGGCGTCGGCCTGATGATCGCCGCCCACGTGCTGATCACGCTGCCCTGGGTGGTCCGGCTGTGCCTGGCCTCGTTGGCCAACTACGACCGCGCCGCCGAGGAGGCCGCGGCCAGCCTGGGCGCCCGGCCCCTGACCGTGATCTGGCGCGTCACCCTGCCGGCGATGCGCGGCGGCATCGTCGCCGGCGCGCTGTTCGCCTTCATCGTGTCGTTCGAGAACCTGGAGATGACGTTGTTCCTGACCGCGCCCGGCGTCACGACCCTGCCCATCTCGGTGCTGCAATACCTGCAATACCATATCGACCCGCTGATCGCCGCGATCGCCGTCGTGCAGATCGTGCTGGTGGGCGGCGCGCTGCTGCTGCTGGACCGCCAGGTGCGCATCGCCCGGGTGGCCGTATGAGCTGCCTGGTTTTGGACCGCTTGGAAAAGCGGTATGGCCACTCCACGGCCGTAGGCTCCGTCAGCCTCGAGATCGAGGAGGGGAGCTGGTCGTGCTGCTGGGTCCGTCCGGTTGCGGCAAGACGACGACGCTGCGCATGGTGGCCGGCTTCGTGGAGGCGACGTCGGGCGACGTGCTGCTCGACGGCCGCAGCATCCTGGACCTGCCGCCCTATCGGCGGGAGATGGGGCTGGTGTTCCAGTCCTACGCGCTGTTCCCGCACATGACGGTCGCCCGCAACATCGCCTTTGGCCTCGAGATGCGCAGCACCCCCCGGACGGCGATGAATGCCCGCGTGCAGGAGATGCTGGAGCTGACCCGGCTGACGCCGCTGGCCGCCCGGCTGCCGCGTGAGCTGTCCGGCGGGCAGCAGCAGCGCGTGGCGCTGGCCCGGGCGCTGGCGATCCACCCACGCGTGCTGCTGCTGGACGAGCCGCTGTCGAACCTGGACGCGGCGTTGCGGGCCGATGTGGGGCGCGACATCCGGCTGCTGCAGCGCGCCGCCGGGCTGACGACGATCATGGTGACGCACGACCAGGACGAG
>JAYUCA010000009.1:0-8992 GCA_043740535.1 Rhodospirillales bacterium
CGGCTGCAGCGCGAGGGAGGAGCCGGCGCGGGATGGGCTGATGGCGGTCTGGCCGCTGGTGGCGGGGCCGGCGAACGTCTGGGACAGGGATGCCGGGGCCAGCGTGTTGGCGGGCAGCGTCAGCGCGGGCGGGACGGGCGCCAGCACGGGACGGGTGAACGGGGCCGCAGGCGAGGGAATGGGGCCCGGGACGGTTTCGGGCACGCTGTCGCTGAACGACAGCGCCTGCGTGGCGGACCGGTCAGGTTCGGCGAGCTGGGGTTCATGCGACGGCATTTTCTGCGCGGGCAGGGTGATCGGCTGAAACGGCGTGCCGCCCGGTCCTGGCGACAGCATTGCCGGTCCTGGCGACAGCATCGATGGTGCATCGGACGCGGGCGGCCGCCCGAGGGGCATGCGGCCCAGCGACGCGCGATCCAGCGACGCGCGATCCAGCGACGCACGATCCAGCGACGCACGATCCAGCGGCGCCTCGCCGTTCAACGGTGCGTCGGCCAGGGGTGCTGCATTCGTGGCGCGCAGCTTGGCTGCCGCCCGTTCGATCAGGTGTTCGGACCTCTCGCTCATACGCTTGCGACGCCACCTCTGTTCTGCCGGTCTGTGCCGGACGCCATCCTCAGCCTAGCATGGGCACGCGAATCGCCATCGCCCATTCGCTACCATCTTGTCAACCATCCGTCACGATCCGAGTGAGTACTAGGCCTTATGGATGCCATCTTTATGTCAAAAATTAACACTTGCCGGGTTTCTTGGCGTGCCCGGCCAAACGACGCTGCGCTGGCGGATTGCGGCCACGAAAGGGATCGGGTATGTACGAAGCGAAGGTCAGCGGTACGGGGCTGGATCGGTTGTGGATGAGGCAGAACCTGGACCGGCTTCCAGGCGACGCTTTTGTAGGCGGGTCGAGTTAAAACTTACCTAGCGGTATCACCCCATGGTGTACAGTCCGTGAGTATGGCTTCGAGGGTAGGGATGCCAAGGTTCGTCGATCGTCACATCGCGCCAGAGATGCTCGCCCTCCTGTTGCTTGAAATGGCGCTGTCGTTTTCGCTTGCGTATGCCGTGCTGGCGCCGATCGATTACGGATCGTTCCATGTGACGGCTGCCAACCACGCGGCCGTCCTGGCGATGACGATCGGGTTCACGTCGTTCCTGCTTGGGCTCTATCGTCCGCAGCTGTTCATGCGCACCCGCAGCCTGTTGCTGAACACCGCGCTGGGGGGATTGCTGGCATTTCCCGCCGCCTGGATGGTCAGCGTGGCGCTCGATATGAGCTCGGGGTGGCTGGTGGGGCCCGACCGGCTGTTCCCCGTGAAGATCCTGATCATCTGGATTGCGGCGCTGTTCGCGGTCCGCCTCGGATTCCTGGTGGCCGTGCGATCGAAGCTGTTCGTGCGGCGCGTGGCGATCGTCGGCGCGCCCGGCGACGTCGCCGGCACCGTGGCGACGATCCGTTTGGGCCGGGCCGGCTTCTTCGAGGTGGTGCCGCCGCCACGGATCAACAGCACGCCGCAGGACTTGCGGGCGGCGGGCATCCGGCATGCCCTGATCTCCCACAAGGCGTACGACGCGCTGCCGGATGCCGTCAGGGCGTCGTACGACGCGGCGGGCGTCGATCTGGAGCCGGAGCCCGAGTTCTGGGAGCAGCACCTGAAGCGCGTCGACATCGACCACCTGACCCCCGAATGGTTCGCCGAGCTCGATACGAGGCCGCCGAGCCGGTTGCAGGGCATCATCAACCGGGTGGGCGACATCGGGATCAGCCTGGCGTTCCTGATCTTCACCTTGCCGCTGATGCTGCTGGTGGCGCTGGTGGTGCGGATCGACAGCCCCGGACCGGTGTTGTACCGGCAGGAGCGGGTGGGCCTGGACGGCCGCAAGTTCGTGCTGCTCAAGTTCCGCAGCATGAACAGCAATGCCGAGGCGCGCGGCCCGGCATGGGCGCAGCAGCGGGACCCCCGGGTGACGCGGGCCGGGTCGGTGATGCGGCGGACGCGGATCGACGAGCTGCCGCAGCTGCTGAACGTGCTGCGCGGCGAGATGAGCTTCATCGGGCCACGCCCGGAGCGGCCGCATTTCGTGGAGCAGCTCGCCGAGTTGATCCCGCATTACCGGGAACGGGCGCGGGTCAAGCCCGGTCTGACGGGTTGGGCGCAGGTCAACTATCCCTATGGCGCGTCGGTGGAGGATGCGCGGGCGAAGCTGTCGTATGACCTGTTCTATGTGCAGAACCGCAGCCCGATGCTGGATCTGCTGATCCTGTTCGCGACCGTCCGGGTCATCCTGTTCCAGGAAGGGGCTCGGTAAACCGATGCGACGGCCCGGCGGGGCCAATCTGGCATCCACGCGCCGCCGGGCATTGCCCCAGGCGCGCTGCCGGGGGAGGCGCTGATGCCGGTCGGCACGTTCCTGCTGGCGTTCTGCTCGGTCGTCTATACCGTCATCGCCATTGTCATAGCGCTTCGCCGCCGCCGGCTGTCGGCGGCCATCCTGGCAGGGTGCTGCCTGGTCACGGCGGGATGGGCGGCGCAGGCGGCGCTGTCGATTACGGCCACGCCCGGAATCGACGGCGGCCCGGACCTGGCGCGGGCGCTGGCGTGGTTCGGCTTCGTCTTCTTCCTGTATCACGACGCGCAAGTCGGGCGGCCGCAGGACGAGATCGGTTTTGCGCTGGCCGGGCTGGCGGCGGCGGTCCTGGGGACGATGGCGGTCATGGGGGCGCAGTGGGGCATCCCGTCCGGCGGGTCGTTGTTCTCGATGGGCATCATGTCCCGGCTGGGGCTGGCGGTGGCCGAGCTTCTGCTGATCGAGAACCTGTATCTCAACCTGCCGGACCAGGCGCGGTGGCACGTGGCGTTGCCGTCGGTGCTGCTGGGCGGGCTGGCGTGCTTCGATATCCTGCTGTGCGCGGACATGGTGCTGTTCCACGAGTCTTCGGCAGCCCTGGTGGGGGCGCGCACGCTGGGCATGATCATGATCGCGCCGCTGCTGCTGGTCGCGGCGTCACGCGGGTGGCGGCGGCTGGGCAAGGTGAAGCTGTCGCGCACCGCGGTGTTCCACAGCGCGACGCTGGTATTGAGCGGCAGCGTGCTGCTGGCGCTGGGGCTGACGGGGGAGTTGTTCCGTCAGATCGGCGGCAACTGGGGGTGGCTGGTCGAGCTGAGCCTTGGGTTCGCGGCGATGATCGCGCTGGGGCTGATGCTGACGTCGGGCTCGGCGCGCTCGCGGTTCCAGCGGCTGTTCGTGGATCACTTCTTTGCCGAGCGGTACGATTACCGCCGGCAGTGGCTGGCGTGCATCCGCACCTTGTCGGGGGATGACGGCGACCTGCAGAGCGGGCTGGCGAGCCGGGCGATCCGCACGATCGCGTCAGCCGTCGACAGCCCGGGGGGGATGCTGTTCCTGCGGGACAGCGGGGCCGGGCCGTTCAACTGGGCGGGGTCGTGGAACATGGCCGCGACCGAGGCGGTGCCGGCCGGCCACCCTGTCGTGGCGGCGGTGCAGAACGGGGCCTGGATCGCGCGGCTGGACCTGCCGGACGGGCCGCCGTTGCGCGCGGCGCCGCTGGATGGGGCCGGGCCGCTGTGGCTGGCGATCCCGATGATGCACCGGGGGGTGCTGACCGGTCTGGTGGTGGCTGCGCCGCCGCGGGCGCCGTTCGCGCTGGAGCAGGAGGTGTTCGACCTGCTGCGCATCGTCGCGCAGGAGGTTTCGACCTACGTCGCGGAGCAGCAGGCGACGCAGACCCTGCTGCAGACGAAGCACCTGCATGACTACAGCAAGCGTTTCGCTTTTGTTGCGCACGACATTAAGAACGTCTCAAGCCAGCTTGCCCTATTGCTGACAAACGCCGAGAGCCATATCGCCAACCCTGAATTTCAGAAGGACATGCTGGACACCGTGCGTTCGTCGGTCACCAAGATCACCGCGCTGCTGCAACGGCTGGAACGGCCGGAGGCGGACCGTGTGCCGTCGGCCCTGGCCCCGCTGCCCCGGCTGGAGGCGCTGGTTTCGACGTATCAACGGGTGCGCCGGGCGCAGCTGGTGCTGGAGCATGACGGCTCCACCGGCACGGTCTCGATGGGGGCCGATGCGTTCGAAACCGTGGCGACGCATCTGCTGAACAATGCGGTCGAGGCGTCGATGGGGCTGCCGGTGGTCGTGCGGGTTCGGCACGAGGCGCGGCAGATCGTGATCGACATCGTCGATGCCGGGTCCGGGATGACGCCCGAATTCGTCCGCGACCAGCTGTTCCGGCCGTTCAGCACGTCGAAACCGGGCGGGACGGGCATCGGCGCCTACCAGTCACGCGAACTTGTCCGGGAGGCTGGCGGAGAGCTCGAGGTGTTGAGCCGGGCTGGTTCGGGCACCACGATGCGGCTGCTGCTGCCGCGGACGGACTCGCCTGCCGATACGGCTGCGGCGGGGTCTCGGCGCGCGTTGTCCGGGGTGGGGGCGTGAGGTCATGAGCGGCAAACCGAAGCTGCTGATCATCGAGGACGATCTGGGGCTTTGCAGCCAGTACCGGTGGGCGTTCCCCGCCTTCGAGGTATTGTTTGCGCATGACCGGCCCCAGGCGCTGGCGATCGCGCAGAGGGAGCAGCCGCCGCTGGCGATCATGGACCTGGGCCTGCCGCCGGACCCGGACGGGGTCAGCGAAGGCTTCGCGACGTTGGACGGTCTGCTGCACCAGGCGCCTGCCACCAAGATCATCGTGGCGACCAGCCACGCGGACCGCACCCATGCGCTGCGGGCGATCGCCGCCGGCGCGTATGACTTCTGCGAGAAGCCGATCGACATCCAGGTGCTGAGCATGATCGCCGAGCGTGGGCTGAAGCTCGCGATGCTGGAGGCGGAGAACCGGCGGCTGCAGGACGCCCAGTTGCAGGAGACCGGCGGGCTGTCGCCGATCAAGCGGCTGATCACCGCCGACGAGGGCATGCTGAAGGTGTGCCGGGACGCGGAAAAGCTGGCCGGCGCGAATGTGACCGTGCTGCTGCTGGGCGACAGCGGCACGGGCAAGGAGGCGCTGGCGCGGGCGCTGCACGATCTGGGCCCGCGGGCGCGGCATCCGTTCGTTGCGATCAACTGCGGCGCGATCCCGGAGAACCTGCTGGAGAGCGAGCTGTTCGGGTATGAGCGGGGGGCGTTCACGGGGGCGGTGAAGCAGACGCCGGGGCGGATCGAGACGGCGCACAAGGGCACGCTGTTCCTGGACGAGATCGGCGACCTGCCGCACACGCTGCAGGTGAAGCTGTTGCGGTTTTTACAGGACCAGCGGGTGGAGCGGATCGGCGGGCGGCAGCCGATCCAGGTGGACGTTCGCGTCGTCTCGGCGACGAACCAGGCGTTGCAGAGCCAGGTGGATGGCGGCAGCTTCCGGTCGGACCTGTTCTATCGGCTGAACCCGATCACGCTGCGCGTGCCGCCGCTGCGGGAACGCAATGGCGATGCGGTGCTGCTGGCACGTTATTTCCTGTCGATGTTGAACAAGGAGTTCAACCGTTCCGTCAAAGGCTTCACGGACGACGCGCTGGCGGCGCTGGCGGTGCACGGGTGGCCGGGCAACGTGCGGGAGCTGGAGAACCGGATGAAACGGGCGGTGGTGATGTCGGAGAACCGGCTGATCTCGGCGTCGGATCTCGAATTGGCCGCCCCGTTGGAGGATGTTTTGCTGTATGACCTGCGCCAGGCGCGGGCGCGGGCAGAGCGTGACGCGGTGCAGCGGGCGCTGGCCCGGAGCAACGGACGACTGAGTGCTGCGGCGCGGCTGCTAGGAATCAGCCGTCCGACCCTGTATTCCCTCATCGAGACGCACGGCATGACGGCAGAGATCGTCGAGCCGGGTGTCGAGGACATGACGAGCGAAAGCGTAGGCCATACATGAAGAAGAAACAGCTCCTGATACCTGCGGTCGCCGTGGGCGTCGTCGTCCTGCTGGCGGGTGGGGGCGGCGTGTATGCCTACATGCGCGGCAGCGACCCGATGAAGAAGGCGGAGCTGCTGCTGCAGAAGGGCGACCCGCGCGCGGCGCAGATCGAGCTGCGGAACGCGGTGCGGCAGAACCCGAACAACGCCGAGGCGCATCTGCGGCTGGGGCAGACCCAGGTGATGCTGGCCGACCCGGTGGCTGCGGAGAAGGAGCTGAAGACCGCACGCGACCTGGGTGCGGACCGCTGGGCGGTGCTGACGATGCTGGGCCAGGTCTACATGGCGCAGAACCGGTTCAAGGAAGTGCTGGCCGAAGTGCCCACCGACGGGCCGAAGCCGGAGATCGTGGCGAAGAACCTGATCATGCGGAGCATGGCGCATGTGGCGCTGCAGGATATCCCTGCCGCCCAGGCGAGCCTGGCCGACGCGGAGAAGGTGGCGCCGGGCAACGCCGAAGTGCTGCTGACGGCGTCGCGGCTGGCGTTGGCGATCAAGGACACGGCGCTGGCCGAGAAGAAGGTGGATCAGGCGCTGGCGGCCGATCCGAAGCTGACCGACGGCATGCTGCTGAAGGGTCAGATCCTGAATGCGCGCGGCGACAAGGTCGGCGCGCTGGAGGAGGTGGACAAGGCCATCGGCATTGCGCCGAACGCTGCATCGCCGCGGCTTGACCGGGCGAACCAGCTGATCATCGCCGGCGACGACAAGAAGGCGCAGCTGGATGTCGATTACGTGCTGGGGTTGCAGCCGCGCAATGCGGGGGCGACCTATCTGAACGCGGTGCTGATGGTGCGGTCCGGGAAGTATGCGGACGCGGCGGCCGAGCTGCAGAAGCTGGGTCCGGTGATCGGCCGGTTCCCGCGGGCGCTGTATTTCCAGGCGCTGGCGGCGGCGAACCTGGGCCAGACGGAGGTCGCGGTCGATTTCGCGAACAAGTATGTGGCGCGGATGCCGACCGACCCCGACGGCGTGCGGCTGCTGGCGCGCACGCAGTTGACGGCGCAGCGGCCGGAGCGTGCGGCCGAGGCGCTGGCGAAGGCGGTCGGCGGGGGCATGGACGACCCGCAGACGCTGGATCTGCTCGGCCGGGCCTATGCGATGATGGGACGCATGCCCGAGTCGATCCAGACCTTGAAGCGGGCGACGGAGCTGGCGCCGAAGGATGCGCAGATCCTGACGCATCTTGCGTCGTCGCAGATGCAGCAGGGCGACGCATCCAATGCGCGTGACACGCTGGAGAGGTCCGTGCAGCTGGCGCCGGGCGCGCCCAACACCGGCGAGGCGCTGGTGGCTGCGGCGCTCGGCGCGGGCGACCTCGACAAGGCCGACGAGGCGCTGGCGGGCCTGCGTGCGCGGCAGGGCGAGACCGAGGCGGTGGGCATCCTGACCGGAATGGTGCGTCTGGGACGGCTGGACCTGGATGGCGGCCGGGCGGCCTTTGCCGCGACGCTGAAGCAGTATCCGGATTCGGTGAACGCCAAGCTGAACCTGGCGAAGGTCCTGATCCTGCAGTCCCGGCGGCCGGAAGGCGAGGCGCTGCTGAAGGAGATCCTGACGAAGGAGCCGTCCAACCTGGCGACGTTGAGCACGCTGATCCAGATCCTGGTGGCCGACAGCCAGTTCCAGGCGGCGATCGAGGCGGTGGAGGGCGCACGCAAGGCGGCGCCGACGAACAAGGCGTTCACGGCGATGCTGTCGGACCTGATCGTGCGGTCGGGCGATCCGCGGCGCGCGGTGGCGATGCTGCAGGTGATGCGCAGCAACGAGGAGCTGCCGCCGGTGCTGCTGGGGGCGATGGCGCGGGCGCAGGCGGCGGCCGGGCTGACGGACGAGGCGAAGAAGACCTATCGGGACATTCTGACGGCGACGCCCAACGACCTGGATGCACGGCGGGCGCAGGTGGACCTGCTGCTGCGGAACAAGGAGACTGATGCTGCGAAGGCGGCGCTGAAGGACGCGCTGGTGACGTCGCCGGGCAACGTCGGCGTGATGTCGTCATGGGTGCAACTGGAGGCGCAGACGAACGGGGTGGACGCGGCGTTGAAGCTGGCGGACGCGCTGCGGAAGGATTCGGCCAACCTGCCGAACTCGGTGGTGTTGAAGGGCGATGCGCTGATGCAGGCGAAGCGCTTCCCCGAGGCGGCGGATGTTTTCCGGGACGAATACAAGCTGCAAGGGTCCGGGCCGCTGGTGATGCGGCTGGCGAACGCGCTGGTGACGGCGGGCAAGGAGGACGAGGCGTATCGCGCGCTGAAGGAGTGGAAATCCGGGCATGCCGACGATATCGACGCGTCGCAGCTGATGGGTCTGCTGGACGTCAAGGCGAAGCGCTATGACGATGCCACGACCAATCTGCAGCTGGTGCTGTCACGCAAGCCGGGGGACACGGTGGCGCTGAACAACCTGGCCTGGATCTACCAGCTGAAGAAGGACCCGCGGGCGCGGGCCCTGGCGCAACGCGCCTACCTGCAGTCGCCGTCGCCCGAAACCGGGGACACGCTGGGCTGGATCATGGTGCAGTCGGGCGAGGCGAAGGCCGGCCTGTCGCTGCTGCAGCAGTCGTCCACGCAGCGGCCGGCGGACCTTTCGGTGAAGTATCACCTGGCTGTGGCGATGAAGGACACCGGCCAGAAAGACGAGGCGCTGAAGATCCTGCAGCCGATCGTCGCGGGGCGGGAGGATTTCGACGAGAAGCCTGCGGCGAAGAAGCTGCTGGAGGAACTGACGCCGAGGAAGTAGCCCGCATCGCCTGGACGCCGCTGTCTTGACGGCTCCGCTGCGGCTGTTGACGTTCACGACGCTGTATCCGCACGCGGGGCTGCCGAACCAGGGGATCTTCGTGGAGAACCGGCTGCGTCACCTGGTGGGCGCCGGGCGGGCGGTCAGCACGGTGGTGGCCCCGGTGCCGTGGTTCCCCAGCGCGTCGCCGCGCTTCGGCGCGTGGTCGCGGCATGCGCTGGCTGCCCCGGAGGAGATGCGGCATGGGTTGCGGGTGCTGCATCCGCGGTATGCGCTGATCCCGAAGGTTGGGATGACGGCCGCGCCGGCCTTGTTGTACGCT
>JAYUCA010000010.1:0-13687 GCA_043740535.1 Rhodospirillales bacterium
GACGCCGTCCGCCCGAAGCAGGACGCGCGCTTCGTCATCTTCCACAGCCACGACGGCTACACGACGAACCTGCCGCTGGCCGACTTCGCTGCCCCCGATTCCCTGCTGGCGACCCATTGGCAGAACGCGCCGATCACGCGCGAGCACGGCGGCCCGGTGCGCGCGGTGGTGCCGCACCTCTATCTATGGAAATCGGCCAAGTGGCTACAGCGGATCGAGTTCAGCCCGGTCGATAAGCCCGGCTACTGGGAGGTCCGCGGGTATCACTTGCGTGGCGACCCTTGGACCGAGGAACGCTACGGGTAGCGTTTCGCCAGGGTGGTGGGTTGCGAGGGCAACCCACCCTACCTTGCTCTAACGTGCAGGCTTGCGGGTTGGCTTGGCGCTGTGCGGCGCCGGCGTCGGCGCGGGCGGCGGCGGCGGCAACGCCATGCCTTCGCCCATGGTCGCGTTCACCGTCACGTTGACCGTCGCGTCCGGCACGGACGGGGTCTTGGACACCAGGGCCACGGTGAACTTGTCCGCACCCGTGTAACGGGCCGTGGGGGTGTATTCGAGCCGGGTCTCCCCGCCCATCTGCTGGATCACGACGTAGCCGTGCGCCGGGCGGACCTTCAGCAGCCCGTACTTGTAGGGCTTGCCGTCCTTCTCCGTCGTGCGGACCGCGCACCAGCCGTCGTTGGTCATCTCGATGGTCGCGCTGGCGGTGGTGCTGGCGGACAGGTCGATCGGCGACGCCTTGCAGGCCTTCGCGATGCCGACGTTGAAGTCTTCCAAGGCCTGCTGCTGCTGGGGGGGCTTGGCGCAGCCTTGAAGGACCACGGTGGCGACGGCGATCGCGATCAGATGCTTGTTCAACGCAGGACTCCTGGACGGTCTTCGGGGGCGTCCTGCCACACCCAGCGCGCCACGCCAAGGGATGTCCCGAAGCACGCCGCCGTGAGAAGGGCCTTACGAGCCGGAAACTCCAAACCCAAACACCGTCGTGGACCGGAACGGCGCGCCTGGCCGCAGCGCCGTCGACGGAAAGCCGGGCTGGTTCGGACTGTCCTGCGGCCGCTCCGTCTCCAGGCATACGCCGTCGGCCTGTCGATACGCCCGGCCCGACGGCCCGGCCAGCGCGCCCGTCAGGTTGTTGCCAGTGTACAGGTGCACGGCAGGCTCGGTCGTCGACACGGTCAGCGTGCGGCCGCTGACCGGGTCCTCCAGCATCGCCGCCCGGCGCAGACCCTCGCCCGGCAGCAGGTAGGCGTGGTCGTAGCCCAGAGCGTGCATGATCTGCGGGTCGGCGGTGCGGATGCGGGCGCCGATGGGGCAGGGGGTGCGGAAATCGAACGCCGTGCCTTCGACGGACCGGATCTCCCCGGTCGGGATGCTGTCGGCGTCCATCGGCAGGAAGCGGTCGGAGTCGATCGTCAGGCGGTGGCCCAGGATGTCGCCGGCGCCCTCGCCGGCCAGGTTGAAATAGCTGTGGTTGGTCAGGTTCAGCACGGTCGGCGCGTCGGTTTCGGCGCTGTAGTCGATGCGCAGCGCGGCGCCGTCGAGCGTGTAGCGGACGCGGACCTGCACGGCGCCGGGATAGCCCTCGTCGCCCGCCGGGCTGCCGATCGCGAGTTCGACGTGGGCCGGGCCGTGGTCCGCCAGCGTCCAGGCGCGCTTGCCGAACCCGGCGGCGCCGCCATGGATCGAATGGCCGCCGCGGTTGCGGGTCAGCTGATGGGCGACGCCGTCCAGCGTGAACCGCCCGTGCGCGATCCGCCCGGCGTAGCGGCCCGCCACGGCGCCGAAATGTGGGCTGTGCGCGACGTAGTCCTCCAGCGTCGCCAGGCCCAGCGCCACGTTGGCGCGGCGCCCGTCCCGTCCGGGGGCCTCGATCGACTGCAGCACGGCGCCGACGCTCAGTACCTGGACGCGCAGTGCTGCGTTCTCCAGCGTGACGCGATGCACCGGCTCCCCGGACGGCATGTGGCCGAACAGCTCAGGCATGACGCCCCTCCATCGTTACGGCGTCATTGGTGCCATGCGGGCCGGGCGGTGGGCAATCGCGCCGTCTGCCTGTAACGCTGGACGCCGGAGGACATCGAATGGCCGTGATGCAGGCAGCAGGCTGGGACCGGCGGTCCCGCGCCAACGTGACGCGGCTCGCGGCTGCGCAGGCGCTGGCGGGGGCGAACGCCACGACGATCTATGCCACGGGCGCGATCATCGGCAATTCGCTGGCGCCGTCGCCGGCCTTCGCGACGGTGCCCATTTCGGTGTTCGTGGTGGGCATGGCGCTGGGCACGCTGCCGGCCGGCTGGCTCGCGCGGGATTACGGCCGGCGGGCGGCGTTCCTGGCTGGCGGCGCGTGCGGCGCGGCGGCGGGCGTGCTCGCGGCCGCGGCGCTGCTGCTGCAATCGTTTGCGCTGTTCTGCATGGCGACGATGCTGGCCGGGCTGTATGGCGCGGTGGTGCAGTCGTTCCGCTTCGCGGCGGCTGACGGCGCGGGCCCGGCGATCCGCGCCAAGGCGCTGTCCTGGGTGATGGTGGGCGGCATCTTCGCCGGGGTGCTCGGGCCGCAGCTCGTGACCTGGACGATGGACCTGATGCCGCCGCACATCTTCGTGGCAACGTTCCTGGCGCAGGCTGCGGTGGCGGTCGTCGCGATGGCGGTGCTGGGCGGCATCGACCTGCCGCCCCTGGCCCGCGCCGATGTGGCGCGCGGCCGGCCCTTGATCGAGATCGCGCGGCAGCCGCGGTTCCTCGTGGCGGTGGTGTGCGGGGTGGTCAGCTACACGCTGATGAACCTGATCATGACGTCTGCCCCGCTGGCGATGCGCATGTGCGGCCTGCCGATCTCCATGTCGAACACGGCGCTGCAATGGCACGTGGTGGCGATGTATGCGCCCAGCTTCTTCACCGGCGCGCTGATCCAGCGCTTTGGCGCGCACCGGGTCGTGGCGGTGGGGCTGCTGCTGCTGGCCGGCGCGGCGACGGCGGGTCTTGCCGGCATCACGCCGGCGCATTTCCTGCTGAGCATGGTGCTGGTGGGCCTCGGCTGGAACTTCGGCTTCGTCGGCGCCAGCTCGCTCGTACTGGAGTGTCACCGGCCGGAGGAGCGGACGCGGGTGCAGTCGTTCAACGACTTCCTGGTGTTCGGCACGATGGCGGCAGGGTCGTTCTCGTCGGGCGGGCTGCTGACTTCGCTGGGATGGTCGGCAGTCAACTGGGTGGCCTTCCCGCCGGTGCTGCTGGCGCTGGCGTTCCTGGCGGTCACGCAGTTCAGGCGCAGGGCGGTGTGAAAAAAATCAGAACAGTGCAGTAGGGCGGATAAGGGAAGCGTCATCCGCCGGCTTCGAGACGGCCGGCGCCAAAGTGGCGGATGACGCTGCGCTTATCCGCCCTACGGCTTTACTCCTTCGTCATCTGCCCACGGATCTCGCCGCCCGGGTTGGCCGCCGAGTGGACGTTTGCATACCACTTGCCCGCGGTGAGGTCGGCGATCTGCTCGTCGGTCAGGGTTGCGGCGCCCTTCACCGGGCTGGTCGGGGTTGCAGCCCAGGGCGCCACGACCCCGGCATTCGCGCCGGCGGCGGCGGGGCCATGGAAGTGCCCGGCCGTTGCAGGACCGGACAGGTCTTTCCAGGTGGCGGTGTAGTCGAGCTTCTTCGTCGCGGTGTCCAACGTCGCCTCGACAGTGCCGGTGGCGGGCGTGATCTTTGCGGGCGACTCTGCGCCGCCGGACAGGGTGGCGTGGAATTTCACGGTATCGGCCTGCGCGGCCGTGACCATCAGGCCGATGGCTGCGGCAACGAGGGTGGGGATGGAACGCGACATGGACGTCTCCTTCAGGTGATATTCGCCGACCCTGCATGGGCCGTTGGCGGGAACGCGCAACTGACCTCACGCGGCGCGCGGCTTGGCAAGCCACTTTGCCGGGAGATCAGGGACATGGCATGGCAGAGCCGGACGGCAAGGTTGCACCCGCGTCGGCAGCGCCGGCCAGCTCCGCTATGGGAACGGGAACGCCGCCATCAGTCCCGCGTCCCAGCCATGATCGCCGTGCATGCGGCGGGCAGGGAGATGGGCCGGGGCGGTCTGGCCGGCCCGGCCGGTTTTGCCGGCGCATCGAGCTGATCGAACCACCATTGCAACGAGGCGTCGCAGCCCTCGCCCGGCGGCCGCGGCGCCTGGTCGGTGCATTCGGGCTGGCCGGGTGGGCACCTGAAGTGGATGTGCATGTGCGCGGCGTGGCCATACCAGGGCCGGATCGCGCGGATCCAGGTGCGGTCGCCGGTCACGGTGTCGCACAATTGCTTCTTGATCGCGGGGTTGACCAGCACGCGGTCGACGCCGGGCAGCTCGGCGGCCAGGCGCAAAAGGGTCGCGTGCTGCGGGGACCAGCGGGACAGGTCGACGCCGCGGCCGTCCGCCCGCACCAGGCTGTCGACTTCGAGGCGGTCGCGCTGGGCGGGGGTCAGCACGGGCTTCGGATGCACATCCAGCCAGACGTCGGCATCCAGGCCCAGCATGTGGCTGAGGTGCACACCGGGGAAGGGGCCGCCGCGGGGCTTGCTGATGTCGTTCATGTACAGGTCCGCCAGCCCGGCGGCGCGGGCGCGCTGCGCCAGAAGCTGCAGCGCGGCGATGGTGTCCGGGTGGCCCCAGTAGAAGCTGCGGCTGTTGCGGATGGTCTGGAAGCCCGGGCCCTGGGGCGGCAACTCGGCCGCGCCGGCGATGCAGCCGCCGCCGGGGCCGCCGACGATGCGGGTCTGTGCGGCGGCCAGGCCGGGCAGCAGCAGCGCGATGGCGAGCAGGAAGCGTTTCATGCGGGCTCCTGCCTCGGTGGCGCCGGGATGGCGAGGTAGGCGAGGCGCTTGATCTCCTTGCGGCCGCGCGACACCGAATCGAGGATCAGGCCGCATGTGGTCGATAGGGCGGCCATCAGCACCAGGCCGACGACCAGCACCGCCGTCGGCAGGCGCGGCACGAGGCCGGTCTGCATGTAGATCAGCACCAGGGGCACGCTCAGGATGAAGGCCAGCAACCCGAGCAGGCCAGCGATGGCGAAGAAGAAGGGCAGGGGCCGTTCCTCCTTCACCAGGATCAGGATGGTGCGCAGGATGCGGAAGCCGTCGCGGTAGGTGTTCAGCTTCGAGGTCGATCCGGCTGGCCGGTCCTTGTAGCGCGTCACCACCTCGCCCACCGGCATGCGCAGCTCCAGCGCGTGCACGGTGAACTCGGTTTCCGTCTCGAACCCCGATGACAGGGCCGGGAACGACTTCACGAACCTGCGGGAGAACACGCGGTAGCCAGAGAGCATGTCGGTCACGCGGTTGCCGAAGATGATGCGGACGATGCCGGTCAGCACGAGGTTGCCCAGCCGGTGGCCGGGGCGGTAGGCGGCCTCGATGTCGGTGACGCGGGTGCCGTTGACCATGTCCAGCCCGTCGGTCAGCGCGAGCTTGATCATCTGCGGCGCGGCGCCGGCGTCGTAGGTGTCGTCGCCGTCGACCAGCACATAGAGGTCCGCCTCGATGTCGGCGAACATGCGGCGGATGACGTGGCCCTTGCCCTGGAGCGTCTCGGTGCGGACGATGGCGCCGGCCTCGCGCGCCTTCTGCGCGGTGTAGTCCTTCGAGTTGTTGTCGTAGACGTAGATGGCGGCGTCCGGCAGGGCGGCGCGGAAGTCCGCGACGACAAGCGGGATCGCCACGGCCTCGTTGTAGCAGGGGATCAGGACGGCGATGCGGGGCGCGGCGGGCATGGGGCGTCTGTAGCCGATTCTGCCTGGCTGTCACACCGGGCGGCGGCGGGCCGCGGGCGAGCATCGTCTGGCGCGGCGGCGCGGGAAGTGGTTTGCTGCGGCGCAAGCAGTCGGGGGAGATCGGGTCATGCGGCGTCGTTCGTTCATCGCAGCCGGGACCGTGGCGTTGTCGGCGCCTTCCCTCGCGCAATCCCCGAACAGCCGCGTGCTGCGCTTCATCCCGCAGGCGGACCTGACGGTGCTGGACCCGATGTGGACCACCGCCTACGTCACCCGCAACCACGGCTTCATGGTGTTCGACACGCTGTTCGGCCAGGACGGCAGCTATGCCCCCAGCCCGCAGATGCTGGAGGGCTTCACCACCGAGAACGACGGCAAGCTGTGGACGCTGACGTTGCGCCCCGGATTGAAGTTCCACGACAACGAGCCGGTGCGCGCCCAGGACTGCGTCGCGAGCCTGGCCCGTTGGGGCAAGCGCGACGCGTTCGGCGGCGCGCTGATGGCCGCCACCGACGAACTGTCCGCCCGGGACGACAAGACCATCGTGTTCCGCCTGAAGCGCCCCTTCGCGCTGCTGCCGTCGGCGCTGGCCAAGACCCCCGGCTACAACCCCGTCATCATGCCGGAGCGGCTGGCCAAGACCGACGCCATGACCCAGGTGACGGAGATGATCGGCAGCGGCCCGTTCCGCTTCAAGGCCGACGAGCGCGTCCCCGGCGCCCGCGCCGTGTATGAGAAATTCGCCGGCTATGTGCCCCGCCCAAGCGGCAAGACCGACTGGACCGCCGGGCCGAAGATCGTGAACTTCGACCGAGTCGAGTGGACCACGATCCCCGACCCCACCACCGCGGCGCAGGCGCTGATCAACGGCGAGCAGGACTGGTGGGACTACGCGACCGCCGACCTGATGCCGCTGCTGCAGAAAAGCCGCGGCGTGAAGGTGGTGGTGCAGGAGCCTTCGGGCCAGATCAGCATCCTGCGCATGAACCACCTGCAGCCGCCGTTCAACAACCCGGCCATCCGCCGCGCCATGCTGGGCGCCGTCAGCCAGGAAGACGTGGTGACCGCCGTCGTCGGCACAGACAAGGCGATGTGGAACACCGGCGTCGGCTATTTCTGCCCCGGCACGCCGATGGCGAGCCAGGTGGGCATGGAGGCGCTGAACCGCCCGCGCGACATGGACAAGGTGAAGGCCGAGATCAAGGCGGCCGGTTATAACGGCGAAAAGGTCGTGCTGATCGCGGCCACCGACTTCCCCGTGCTGAAGGCGATGGCGGATGTGACCGCGGACATGATGAAGCGGGCCGGGCTGAACGTGGACTACGTCGCGACGGACTGGGGCACGGTGGTGGCGCGCCGCGTCAAGAAAGACCCGGTGGAGCAGGGCGGGTGGAGCGCGTTCTGCACGGCCTGGGCCGGGACGGACCATCTGAATCCGGCCGGACACCTGTCGTTGCGGACGAATGGCGATGCTGCGTGGTTCGGCTGGCCGAACGACCCCAAGATCGAGCAGTTGCGGGACGCCTGGTTCACCGCGCCGGACGTGGCGGCGCAGCAGGCGATCTGCGCCGACATCCAGGCAGAGGCGTTTCAGAACGTGCCGTATATCCCGATGGGGCAGTATCTGCAGCCGACGGCGTATCGCAGCAGCCTGGAGGGGGTGCTGCAGGGGTTTGCGCTGTTCTGGAACGTCAAGCGGGCATGATCGGGCGGCGGCTGGTTCTGGGCTCGGCCGCGGCGCTCGCGCTGCCGGGCGCGGTGCGGGGCCAGGGCGCCCGCGTGCTGCGGATGGCGCCGCAGGCGAACCTGTCGTCGTTCGACCCGGTTTTCACCTCGGTCAACATCACGCGCAACTACGCCTTCATGGTGTACGACACGCTGTACGGCATGTCGTCCGCGCTGGAGCCGCAGCCGCAGATGGCGGCGGGCCACGTGATCGAGGATGGCGGCCGGCGGGTGACGATCACGCTGCGCCCCGGCCTGGCGTTCCACGACGGCGCGCCGGTGCTGTCACGCGACGTGGTGGCGAGCCTGACCCGCTGGATGGCGCGCAACCCGTTTGGCCAGAAGCTGGCGACCGTGCTGGACGAGTTGTCCGTGTCTGGCGACCAGGCGGTCGTGTTCCGGCTGAAGAAGCCTTTCCCGCTGCTGTTCCAGGCTTTGGCCGGGCTGAGCCAGTCGCCGTTCATCATGCCGGAGCGCTTCGCCAGGACCGATCCGTTCAAGCAGATCATCGAGACCGTCGGCTCCGGCCCGTTCCGGTTCCGGCAGGACGAGTTCAACTCCGGCAGCCTGGTCGTGTTCGAGCGCAATCCGGCCTACCAGCCGCGGCAGGAGGCGCCGAGCCTGACCTCGGGCGGCAAAATGGTGCATTTCGACCGCGTCGAATGGCGGATCATCACCGACCCAGCGACGGCGTCGGCGGCGTTGCAGCAGGGCGAGATCGACTGGTTCGAGCAGCCGCCGCCGGAGTTGCAGGCGCTGCTCAGGCGGAACCAGGCGGTAAAGATCGAGCAAATTGATTCGCGGCCGAACGTCGCCATGATGCGGTTCAACTTCCTGCATCCGCCGTTCGACAACGCTGCGCTGCGCCGGGCGATCCTGCCGGCGGTCGATCAGACGGATTTCATGACGGCGATCGTGGGCGACGACAAGGCGCTGTACATGACCGATTGCGGCGTGTTCACTCCGGGCACGCCCAATGCGAGCACGGCGGGGCTGGAGCCGCTGATGGGCGCCCGCAGCGTCGAACGCGCGAAGGCAATGATGCGGGAGGCCGGCTATGGCGGCCAGCCGATGCGGCTGATCGGGCCGACCGACATCCTGGCGCCGACCGCGCTGACCCAGGTGGCGGCGGACCTGTTCAGGCGGCTGGGCTTCAACGACGACGTGGCGCTGAGCGACTGGGGCACGGTGATGCAGCGCCGCGCGAGCAAGGAGCCGCTGGACAAGGGCGGCTGGTCGACGGTGCTGACCAGTTTCGCCAGTTTCGACTTCACCGACCCGGCGATGCACCCGCTGCTGCGCGGCAACGGACTGCAGGGCTGGCCTGGCTGGCCGACGATACCGAAGCTGGAGAACCTGCGGGATGCGTGGTTCGACGCGCCGGACGGGGCGACGCGGAAGGCATTGTGCGACGACATCCAGCGGGTGGCGATCGAGGAAGTCGCCTTCGTGCCGGTCGGCGCCTATCTGCAGCCGACCGCGCTGCGGCGGAATCTGGTGGACCGCGTCCCCGGCTTTGCGATCTTCTGGGGGTTGCGCCGGGCATGACCTGCACGTTGGCCTGATATGTGCTTCACTCACGCGTCTGAGACAAAAAGGGAAGACCATCGATGAAGCGTCGCGATCTGCTTGCCACCGGGACTGCCGCCGCCTTGGGCACGCTGGCAGCACCGCGCCTGTCGCTCGCGCAGAACACCCGCGTGCTGAAGTTCATCCCGCAGGCCAACCTGTCCTCGCTCGATGCCGTCGCCGGCACGCAGTACGTGGTGCGCAACGCCAGCCTGATGATCTGGGACACGCTGTTCGGCATCGACAGCAGCATCACGCCGAAGCCGCAGATGGCCGAGGGGTATGAGGTCAGCCCGGACAACAAGGTCTGGACCATCAAGCTGCGCCCCGGCCTCAAGTTCCACGATGGCGAGCCGGTGCTGAGCAAGGACGTGGTGGCCAGCCTGGCGCGCTGGATGGTGCGCGACACGATGGGCCAGCGGATCAAGGCGACGCTCGAGGAAATGGTGGCCGTCGATGACCGCACCGTTCGCATCAAGCTTAGCAAGCCATTCCCGAAGATGCTGTTCGCGCTGGGCAAGAGCAACGCGCCTGTGGCCGAGATCATGCCGGAGCGGATCGCCAAGACCGACCCGTTCAAGCTGATCACCGAATACATCGGCTCCGGCCCCATGAAGTTCGCGACCAATGAGTGGGTGCCGGGCAGCAAGGCGGTGTTCACGCGGTTCGAGGGCTATGAGCCGCGGGCCGAGGCGGCGGACTGGATCTCGGGCGGCAAGCGGATGATGTTCGACCGCATCGAGTGGATCATCATGCCGGACGACGCGACGAAGGCGGCGGCGTTGCAGAACGGCGAGGTCGACTGGTGGGAGAACCCGATCCCCGACCTGGTGCCGCTGCTGAAGCGCAACCGCAACATCAACCTCGATATCTCGGACCCTTTGGGCAACATCGGCTCGTTGCGGATGAACCACCTGATCCCGCCGTTCAATGACGTGCGGGCGCGGCGCGCCGTCATGATGGCGTTGAGCCAGGAAGACTACATGCGCGCCGTGGTGGGCGACGACGAGACGCTGTGGAAGCCGCTGCCCAGCTACTTCACGCCCGGCACGCCCCTGTACACCGAGGCGGGCGGCGACATCCTGAAGGGGCCGCGCAAGTACGAGGAAGCGAAGAAGCTGCTCGCCGAGGCCGGCTACAAAGGCGAAAAAGTCATCCTGTGCGTGGCGACCGACGTGCAGATCACGAAGGCCGAGGGCGACGTGACGGCCGACCTGCTGCAGAAGATCGGCATGAACGTCGACTACCAGGCGCTGGACTGGGGCACGGTGGGGGCACGCCGGGCCAAGAAGGACTCGATCGCCGATGGCGGGTGGAACATTTTCCATACCTGGCATGCGGGGGCCGACTGCGTGAACCCGGCGCCCTACACGGCGCTGGATTGCAGCGGCGACACGGCGTGGTTCGGCTGGCCGAAGTCGCAGGCGGTGCAGGACGGGATCGGCCGTTGGTATGACGCGCCGGACCTGGCGGCGGAGAAGCAGGCGATCATCGACATCAACAAGGCGGCGTTCGACGACGTCGTCTATGGCCAGACCGGGTTCTTCCTGCAGTACCAGGGCTGGCGCAAGAACATCAGCGGCGTCGTCAAGGCGCCGTTCCCGGTGTTCTGGGGTGTTCAGAAAACCTGATGCTCAGCTACCTCACCCGCCGGGTCCTGGCGACCATCCCGGTCATGGCGATCGTGGCGCTGTTCGTGTTCAGCCTGCTGTACATCGCACCGGGCGACCCGGCCGCCATCATTGCCGGCGACCAGGCGACGCCCGCGGATGTGGAGCGGATCCGGGCCGGGCTGGGGCTCGACCGGCCGTTCCTGATCCGCTTCGGGGAGTGGCTGTGGCATGTGCTGAACGGCGACCTCGGCGTGTCGATCTTCACCAACCTGCCGGTCACCCGCATGATCGCCCAACGGATCGAGCCGACGGTCAGCCTGATGTGCCTGACGCTGGTGCTGTCGATCAGCATCGCGGTGCCGATGGGCGTGCTGGCGGCGTGGAACCACGGCACCTGGATCGACCGGATCATCATGGTGTTCGCGGTGTTCGGCTTCTCGGTGCCGGTGTTCGTCGTGGGCTACGTGCTGGCGTACGTGTTCGCGCTGGAGCTCGACTGGTTCCCGGTGCAGGGCTACACGCCGATCGCCACCGGGCTGGGGCCGTGGCTGTCGAACCTCGTCCTGCCCTCGGTAGCGCTGGGCGGCGTGTACATCGCGCTGATCGCCCGCATCACCCGCGCCACGATGCTGGAGGTACTGAGCCAGGACTATGTGCGGACGGCGAAGGCCAAGGGCGTCGGCAGCCGCACGATCCTGTTCCTGCATGCGCTGAAGAACGCCGCCGTGCCCATCGTCACCGTCATCGGCATCGGCGTGGCGCTGCTGATCGGCGGCTCCGTCGTGACGGAGAGCGTGTTCGCCATCCCCGGTCTGGGGCGCCTGGTCGTCGACGCCATCCTGCGGCGCGACTACCCGGTCATCCAGGGCGTCGTGCTGCTGTTCAGCTTCATGTACGTCCTGGTGAACCTGGGCGTGGACCTTCTTTACACCGTGTTCGACCCGAGGATCCGCTATTGAGCACGACACTCACCCACATCGAAGAACCCGTCGCCGCATCGACGCAGGCGCACGTGACGGCGGCCCCGGCGATGCCGGACGTGCTGCCGCCGGTGAAGCCGCGCGGGCGCGTCCGCACCTTCATCCGGCGCTACCCCACGATGGCGATCGGTGGGCTGCTGCTGTTCGTGGTGCTGTTCCTGGCGGTGGCGGCGCCGCTGCTGTTCACCGTCGATCCCACGGCGCTGGCCCCGGCGCGGCGCACCCGGCCGCCATCGGCGCAATACTGGTTCGGGTCCGACATGCTGGGCCGGGACGTGTATTCGCGCGTGCTGTACGGCGCCCGGGTGTCGCTGATCGTCGGCTTTTCGGTGGCGTTCCTGGCCAGCGTGGTCGGCATGACGATCGGCCTCGTGTCCGGCTTCGTGCGCTGGGCCGACAGCGTGATCATGCGCGTCATGGACGGGCTGATGTCCATCCCGCCGATCCTGCTGGCCATCGCGCTGATGGCGCTGACCCGCGGCAGCGTCGGCAACGTGATCACCGCGATCACCATCGCCGAGATCCCGCGGGTGTCGCGCCTGGTGCGCGGCGTGGTGCTGAGCCTGCGGGAGCAGCCCTATGTCGAGGCCGCGATCGCGTCCGGCACGCGGGTGCCGATGATCATCTGGCGGCACATCCTGCCGAACACGCTGGCGCCGATCACGGTGCAGGCCACCTACATCTGCGCCTCGGCGATGATCACCGAGGCGATCCTGTCGTTCATCGGGGCCGGCACGCCGCCGATCATCCCGTCCTGGGGCAACATCATGGCCGAGGGCCGGGCCCTGTGGCAGGTGAAGCCCTACATCGTGTTCTTCCCGGCGGTGTTCCTGTCGTTGACCGTGCTGTCGGTGAACCTGCTGGGCGACGGGCTGCGCGACGCGCTGGACCCGCGCATGGCGAAAAGGCTCTAGGGATATGCCCCTCCTCGAAGTCGAACGCCTGCAAACCCACTTCGGCACGCCCGACGGCGTCGTCCGCGCCGTCGAGGGCCTGTCCTTCCATATCGACGCCGGCGAGACACTGGCCGTGGTGGGCGAAAGCGGCTGCGGCAAGTCCGTCACCTCCATGTCCATCCTGCGCCTGATCCAGGAGCCGCCGGGCAGGATCGCCGGCGCAATCCGCTTCATGGGCCGCGACCTGCTGAAGCTGCCAGAGGCCGAGATGCGGAAGCTGCGCGGCAACGACATCAGCATGATCTTCCAGGAGCCGATGACCAGCCTGAACCCGGTGCTGACCATCGGCCGGCAGATCGGCGAGACGCTGCGCCTGCACCAGGGCATGAACGCCCGCCAGGCGGAGGAGCGCTCGGTCGAGATGCTGACCCTGGTCGGCATCCCGGCCCCCGGCCGCCGCGTGCGTGAATACCCGCACCAGCTCAGCGGCGGCATGCGGCAGCGCGTGATGATCGCGATGGCGCTGGCCTGCAACCCGAAGCTGCTGATCGCCGACGAGCCGACGACCGCGCTGGACGTCACCATCCAGGCGCAGATCCTGGACCTGATGCGGGACCTGAAGACCCGGCTCGGCTCGGCCATCATGCTGATCACGCATGACCTGGGCGTCGTCGCCGAAATGGCGCAGCGCGTCGTGGTGATGTACGCGGGCCGCAAGGTCGAGGAGGCGCCGGTCAACGAGATTTTTGCGAATCCCCAGCACCCCTACACGCGCGGTCTGCTCGGCGCGGTGCCGAAGCTCGGCAGCTCGCTGTCCACGCACGGGCGCTCGAAGCTGGCCGAGATCCCCGGTCTGGTGCCGTCGCTGCGCAAGCCGATCGTCGGCTGCGCCTTCGCCGGGCGCTGCCTGAGCGTCGCCGACGTGTGCCGCACCGTGGCCCCGGCCGTCGAGGAAAAGCGGCCCGGCCACAGCGTTGCCTGTCACTTCGCCGAATACGCGATGGCCGGGGGGATCGCGGCATGACGCGGCCGGTCCCGCTGCTGGAAGTCAACGCGCTGAAGAAGCACTTCCCGATCCGCGGCGGCGTGCTGGGCGGCGTCACCGGCCAGGTCTACGCCGTCGACGGCGTCAGCTTCAGCATCGACAAGGCCGAGACG
>JAYUCA010000011.1:0-1648 GCA_043740535.1 Rhodospirillales bacterium
ACCGCTCGGCCAGGCGGTAGTGCTCCTCGCCCACCACCAAAGGGTCCAGCAAGGACGACGACGACGCCAACGGGTCGATGGCCGGGTAGAAGCCATCGGTCGCCAGCTTGCGCGACAACATGATGATCCCGTCCATGTGGGCGGAAATGGCCGTCACCGCGGGGTCGGTAAAGTCGTCGGCCGGGACGTAGACCGCCTGCACCGCCGTTACCGCAGCACCGGCGACCGAAGCGATGCGTTCCTGCAGTTGGGCCACCTCGGTGGCCAAGGTTGGCTGGTAGCCAACGCGGGACGGCAGGCGCCCCAGCAGGCTCGACAACTCGGCGCCGGCCTGGACGAAGCGGAACACGTTGTCCATCAGCAGCAGCACGTTCTGGTGCTTCTGGTCCCGGAAATACTCGGCGATGGTCAGCGCCGTCAGCGGCACCCGCCAGCGCGCCCCCGGCGGCTCGTTCATCATCTGCCCGTACACCAGCACGGTGCGCTTCAGCACACCCGAATCCTGCATGTCGGTCAGTAACTCGTGCCCCTCGCGGGAGCGTTCGCCAACGCCGGCAAAAACGGCGATCCCGGTGTATTTCTCGACCGTCGCGTGGATCAGTTCCATGACCAACACCGTCTTGCCCACGCCGGCGCCGCCGAACATCGCGGCCTTGCCGCCCTGGGCGAGGGGCGCTAGCAGGTCGATAACCTTTATCCCGGTCTCGAACACGGCGGTGGCCGAGGTTTCCTGGGTCAGCGTGGGCGGGCTGCCATGGATGCCGCGAGTGGGTGTGTCCGGTGGCAGGGCCGGGCCACGATCGCCAGGCGCGCCCAGCACGTCCAGCAGGCGGCCCAGCACGGCCTCGCCCACCGGCACCATGATCGCCTGCCCGGTGACGCGAACCCCGGTGCCGCGCCGCAGGCCTGCCGTGGCCTGCATTGCGATGGCGCGGATGGTGTGCGTATCGACGTGGCTGTGCACCTCCAACACCAGCGTTTCCGGGCGGTCCCAGTCGACCAGCAGCGCGGTGTCAATCGCCGGCAGCGCGCCGGCCGCGAAGTCCACGTCCACCACGGCGCCCCGCACCGACGCCACGGTTCCGCTGGTGGGAGCATGGTCCAAGTCAGGCCTGAGCCGGTGCGTCGGGGTGAAGCAAGGCGGATCCTTCCAGGCGTGATGGGGTCGGCCGTGCGGGCCGCATCGCTCGCGGGATTGCTGGATGCGCGCATGGCCGGAAACGTCGCTCCAAAGGCCCGGCTTTGTCTGGGAAAGGCTAGACTCGGAAACTACGCATACGATGCCCACGTGAGAGCGCTGCGACCCTCAGGCGCCAAGTCCGCTCAATTCGCTGTGGTCGAGCTACCGGCTGATCACGCTACGATCGAACGACCAGTTCAACACGACGATCTATGGCTAACCGGACCGTCTGCGCGACTGAAGGCTTCGCGCGACATTCCACCGATTCGGGAATCCTGTTTGTTTTCAATCGATCCACTTCGCAATTTGCCTGTGGCAGATATGACTCAGTTTGGACACCCACTCAGCGTTGAACAGCCGTGGACACCCACGGGCGCCGGCACCTATCAGCGCCCGTGAATCCGCGACCTTCGACCAGATAGATCTTCCCCGTTCCCCGGATCACCTTTCCGGCGTGCCGTGCCCACT
>JAYUCA010000012.1:0-1578 GCA_043740535.1 Rhodospirillales bacterium
GCCCATGCCGCGACGAACTGCTTCTGGGTCAGCATGGCCACCCCCGTCGCCTGCAGCCGCACGCTGCCCGCCACCCTGTTCGGCCCGGATGGCCACGCCATCGACAGCTGCGCGCCCGGCGTGCCGGCGATGCTGCTGCAAACGATCGATACCGGGGCGCAGCGCTACCGCGTCGCACTGAACGTCGCCCGGCCCTGGCGTGCCCGCGCGCGGAGCGGCCGGGCGCCTGCGCGGGCGCACCTGGCGCCTGGTTGACGCCGCCACGGTCATCGGCTGGTATCCGCCGAACACCGCATCGCGGCGGCCGATGGGGATATCGTCGCCGGGAACTGTCGGTGCGGCGCCGCGCTGTGACCGAGCGCCAATCCAGGAGATACCAATGAGCATTTTCGGCACTATCATGGACAAGATCTTCCACCACCCCGCGGCTGCCTCGCCGGCAGACGGCGCGGCGGCGCCATCCGCCGGCGGGTCCGGGACGGCGGCCGCGCCTGCTGGCGCCGCGGGCGCTCCGGCCAACGTCGATGTGGGCGCCGTGCTGAGCCAGATGGCGTCCGAGAAGGGCGGCGGGGGCAACTACCAGACCTCCATCGTCGATCTGCTGAAGCTGCTGGGCCTCGACTCCAGCCTCGATGCCCGCAAGACGCTTGCGCAGGAGATGAACGTCCACGCCGGGGCCGACGGCAGCGCCGAGGAGAACATCGCGCTGCACAAGGCGGTCTGCCAGAAGCTGGCGGAGAACGGCGGCAAGCTGCCGGACAGCATGAAGGCCTGACCACGTCCCCACGGCGGCCCGGTGGGACGCCGTGGGTCCATTCCACCGGCCAATGGCCGCGGCTCGACAGGTCAGCAGGCCGGGGTGACGGCCACACCTTGCGCAAGCACGGCCTCGGTTTCCCGTTGGGTTGCGCGCGGCGTGTTCGATGTGCGGCGCAAAGCCCGCAGCAACCCCGCATCGACCGACGCTTCCGAGAAGGCTTGCGCGATAAGGGTCAGGCCGGCGTCCCGGCACGCCTCGAAGGACTCGCGGCTGGCGTGCATCCGCACGATGGCGTCGGCGAGGCCCTCGGCGGTGGCCGCGATGCAGTCCTGGAGGGGCGCAGGCAGATCGAACCCCTCGGCAGCGATCGGGGTGCAGACGCACGGCACGCCGGCCGCCAGGCTGTCGGCCACCTTGCCCTTCAGCCCGGCGCCGTAGGCGAGCGGAGCGACCGTCAGCCGCACGCGGCCCAGCACCGTATCGAGGTCCGCGACGTCGGCCAGCGTGGTGATGCGTTTGTCCCGTTTCCGCTTGATCGTCGCCGGCATCGCGCTGCCAGCCACGCAGCACGTGATCTGCGGGCTTTGTCGCCAGACCAGCGGCATGATCTCGTCCATCAGCCACAGCGCTGCATCCAGGTTCGGGTCGTGGCCGAAGCTGCCCACGAAGGCCACGCCGTGGCGGGCGTCGAAGGGTGCCGGGGTGGGACGCACAGGGATCGCCCAGGGCACGACATGGATATCCGCCAGGGGCAGGCGTTGCCGCAGCAACGCAGCCTCGACCGCCGAATGCGTCACGACCACGTGGCAGCTTGCTGC
>JAYUCA010000013.1:0-2663 GCA_043740535.1 Rhodospirillales bacterium
CGAAGCGGGCCAGGGCCACACGGACCGCCCTCGGCCCCTGGATCGCCACGCCGTTCGGGCGGCTCGCGATGATGGGTCTCTAACCTGCCTGGCGCACCCGCCGTGCCTCGTAGGCCTTCAGATGCAGATACGCGACCCGCAGCAGCCCGCCTTCATCCCCGAGGGCCGCATCCCGCCGCCGCAGCATGTCCCCGATCACGTGATCGGCTTCCGTGCGCCCGCCAGCCTCCACGTCCCGCAGCATCGAGGCCGTGAACGCCGAACCAGCCGACGTCAGCATCTTCGTCGCCCAGGCCACATGCGCCTCCCGCGGCGCAAAACCGGCCGCCGCCGCCGCCGCCCGGCATTCGTCGAGCACGCCCCGGACCGCCGCGGCGCCGCCGGCCGTCACGATGTCGCCCACCGCCGATCGCATCAGGCACGTCATCGCCGCCAGCGTCGCCAGGAAGACCCACTTCTCCCACATGTCCTGCATGATCGCTTCGCTGGCCCGCGCATCGAACCCCGGCGCCCCCAGCAGCACGCCGCCGACCGCCGCCACAAGCGCCGTTCCGGCAGCATCCCGCGCCCCGAACGACAACGCGGCGCCCTCGGCCAGATGCAGCACCTCGCCCGAGGCGCCCAGCGTCGCCGAGATCGCGCACTGGCCGCCGAACACGTGCGCCGCGCCGAACCGCGCCGCCAGCGCATCCATATGGTTGATCCCGTTCAGCAGCGGCAGGATCACCGTCCCCGGCCCGACCGCCGCCGCAACCCCGTCCATCGCGCTGTCGAGGTCGTATGCCTTGCAGCTCAGCAGAACCAGGTCATACGGCCCGGCGATCTGCTCCGCCGTGACGAAGGCCGGCGCCGCCAGATGCGCGTCGCCCCGCGGACTGCGGATGACCAGCCCATCCCGCGCCAGCTGCGCCGCCCGCCCGGCCCGCACCAGGAACGTGACATCCCGCCCGGCCTCCGACAGCCGCCCGCCGAAATACCCGCCGATCGCCCCCGCACCCACCACCAAAACCCGCATCTGCCGCTCCTGCCTGATCCCTGTCGCTAGGGGTACCACCCCACGTCCAAGGTCGCCACTTCCCCAAAAGTCGTCCGCTGCCGGATCGACATCCAGATGATCCGCCATGAGGTAGCCGTCATCGTCAGGAACGGCGCCGGGTCATGCCGGTCCCAGGTCACGTCCTTCGTGCGCAGCAGCAGCCGCGCGCGCCGGAAGAACCCCCGCCGGAACATCGTCTTCTGCGTTTCCGTCAGGCACGAATAGAACTGCTGCAACGCCCGCTCCGGCCGGAACCGGATCGTGTCCGCGTGCCCCAGAACGGCCTGCGCGACGTCGATCGGTTCCCAGAAATGCACGCCGCTGGTGCATCGCGGATTGCACTCGATCCCATGCGGCACGCCGTCATCGCCGACGATGAGATCGAACGAGATGAACCCCGTCCACCCCGCATGCGCCACGAAATCGGCGACCCACCGCTCGATGGCTGGATGCTCCACCCGTTCGAACGCGCACGCGACCGTGCCCGACAGGACGGTCCCCCGATACACGACGGTCGAGATCACCCGCCCGCCCCGCGCCAGCGAGCACGTGCTGTGCTCCTGCCCGGCCACGAGCGCCTGCACCACCGACGCCGCCGCCGGATCGGCGGCCGGCAGCGCCTGCCCACGCCGCACCACCCGCACCCCCCGGCCCGAGCAGGAGAACACCGGTTTCACGATCACATCCCCGGCCGCCGCCAGCTCCGCCGCCGCGGCGCCGCCCAGCAACTCCGTCTGCGGCACGTCCAGCCCGCATGCCTCCGCCGCCCGCACGAAGCCCAGCTTGTCATGCAGCGGGATCACCGCCCCCGGCCCCATCGTGAACACCGGGACACGCCCGGTCAGGGCCGAGACATGCATCGTCTCCTCGGACACCGGCACGACCAGGTCGACGCCCTCCCGCTCCACCACCGCCATCAGCGCATCCAGATACGCCGCCTTGCCCGTCGACGGCGCGGGCACGCGGAACCGCCCCGCCACCGCCCGCGACGCCCCCGCCAGATGCCAGCGGAACGGCTCCGCGACGATCACCCGGCACCCCGCCGCCGCGAACCCGCGCGCCAGGTCCAACGCCTTCGGCAACCGCCCCAGCGTCAGCAGCACCGTCGTCACGCCCCCACCGCCGAGACCCGGCAAAAAACCTGCTCCACCGGCCGCGTCGTCAACCGTGCCGCCGGCCGGACCTTGTCCGCGTCAACGACGGAAAAATCGAACCGCCGGAACAGCCGCGCCACCAGCAGCACCGCCTCGGTCGTGGCAAACGCCGCCCCCGCGCACACCCGCGGCCCCTGCCCGAATGGGATATACGCCCCCGCCGTCATCTCGCTTTCCCGCGCCGGTTGGAACCGGTCCGGGTCGAACGCATGCGGGTCCCGCCAATACAGCGCGTGCCGGTGCAGCACCCACGGCGCCACCATGATCAGCGCCCCCCGCCGCACCCGCCAGCCGCCGATCTCGGTCGCCTCCAGCGCCACCCGCGGCAGGAAGGTGATCGGCGGATACAGCCGCAGCGTCTCCCGGACGATGTTCCGCACCGTCACCAGCCGCTTCGTATGCTCGAAGGTGATCGGCCCGTCCCCGGCCACCGCCGCCACCTCCGCCCGCACCCGCGCCACCCACCGGGGCTG
>JAYUCA010000014.1:0-8623 GCA_043740535.1 Rhodospirillales bacterium
TAACCGTCGCCGATGGACGTGATGTTGAGCGGCGTCGAACCGTTCGTCCCGGGCAGAAGGTCGGTGATCTGCAGGGTGCCAGCCGAGGTGCCGTCCGAAACCCACAGCTCCGGCCCCCTGGCGGCGGTCGAAAGCGAGAACAGGAACTTGCCGTTGCCCAGCCCGGTGAACCCCGTCGGCAGGACCCCGTCGGAGGCGTTCGGCACCGACTTCACGAGCGTGGTCCCGGCGGTCGTGCCGTCCGTGACGTAGATCTGGGCGGCCGTCGGCTGACCGGTGGCGTATTTGTCTGTCAAGCGGGCGAACACGGCGCGGCCGTTGCCGATGGAGGTGACCGGGGTGAAGTAATAGTAGTCGATAGGCGAGATCAGGATCGTGCCTGCCACGGTGCCGTCCGAGACATACAGCCCGTTTTTGCTGGTAAGGCCGCCGTCTGCGTAGAAGACCACCTTGTTGTTGCCGATCGATGCCGGCGTCCGGAAGTTCAGGTCGCCGAGCTTGACCGTGCCCGCCGCGGTCCCGTCCGTCGTCCAAAGGGCGCCGGTGTAGTCGGTCGCGTTCCTCGCGCCGAGAAACAGCGCTGATCCGTTGCCCAACGGCGTGATCTGGATAGGGCCATAGCCGTTGGTCGGCGCGGTCGGCAGGACCACGGTGCCGGCGGCCGTGCCGTCCGTGACCCAAAGCTGCGTTGCGGTGGCCGTGGGCACCGTGAACACGGCTTTGCCGTTGCCCAGCGCTGTCAGGTTCTTGGCGTAGGGGCTGCCGGCATAGGCGATGGTTTTCACCTTCACCGTGCCGGCCACCGTGCCGTCGGTCGTCCACAGGTCGGTCTCGTCCGCCGCGACCCCGGGGCTGCCGGCGGCGGCGCTCAGCGTCGCCGACTGGAACAGAACCGTCCCGTTGTTGAGCGTCACCAGCTGCACGTTCTTGTATGGAAACAGCCCCACGGTTTTAAGCAGCGTGGTGCCGGCTGCCGTCCCATCGGTCACATAGACGCCGAGGTTCGCCGTGTCCGTCTTGCTCTGCCCGACGAAGATCGCGCGGTCGGCGCCGAGCGCTGCGAATCCGCCCAGCGTCACGTTGCTGTCATAGCGCGTGCCGGTGTTGACGTCCTTCAGCAGGAAGGTGCCGGCCGCCGTTCCGTCCGTCACCCAGGGATCGACGCCCAATGGTGAACTGGCATCGAATACCGCGAGCTTCCTGGTCATTCAAATTATGCTCCCTGACGACGGACGTGTTACCGGCCGTTGGCTACAAACGCAAATATCCGTGAGCAGGGCGTGAGAAACCGCGCCGGGGGCGCCCCGCACATTCGCCATGGCGTACTCGTTGCGTCTGCGGCACCATGCCGCAGCAGCGACAGGGACGGTGCGATGGCCGGCAAGGACGAGGAAGAGGAAGCGCCGGGCGGCACCGGCATGGACATGTCGGACCTCAAGAAGCTGTTGGTCCGCTCGAAGAAGGAGTCGGTCAACTGCGCGCTGGCCCAGGGCGATGCCAAAAGCGGCGGCCTGGGGCTGATCATGATGGACAAGATCAAGCTGCCCAAACAGCTGATGAAGAGCCTGAAGGAGCAGTTCCCGCTCGCCCGCTCGCCGTGCTTCGGCACGGCCTCGGTCGACGTGGATCAGGACCCCAAGCTGGTTACGTTCCGGCTGAACAAGCGCGTTCCCGGCCTGGATCGGCGGTTGCGGAAAAGCCTCAAGGGCACCGGCTTCACCAAGGTGGCGATCGAGAGCGGACCGGACGCGGACGACGCGGAATAGGCGGCGCCGCCCCGGGACGCGGCCGCCGGCGTTCTGCCGTCACGCCGATTGACACCGTTACGGCACAGGGCCATAGCGCCCGGCGGAGCGAGGAAACCAGTCCATAATGTCCGTGAACGCCTTCATCTTCCCAGGACAGGGCAGCCAGTCCGTCGGCATGGGCCGTGACCTCGCCGCCGCCTTCGCCCCGGCGCGGGAGGTGTTCGGCGAGGTCGACGAAGTCCTGAAGCAGAAGCTCAGCAAGCTGATGTTCGAAGGCCCGGCCGAAGACCTGACCCTGACCGAGAACACTCAGCCCGCCCTGATGGCCATGTCGATGGCCGTGCTGCGGGTGCTGGAGACCGAGGGCGGGTTCCGCCTGGTTGACAAGGCGGTGCTGGTGGCCGGGCACTCGCTGGGCGAATACAGCGCGCTGTGCGCGGCCGGCGCCTTCTCCCTGCCCGAAACGGCCCGGCTGCTGCGCCTGCGCGGCACGGCGATGCAGGCGGCGGTGCCCCCGGGCGAGGGCGCGATGGCTGCGTTGCTGGGCGTCGAGTTGGATCTGGCCATCGCCATCTGCACGGACGCGGCGCCGATGACGCGGGACGACGGCACGGTGGTGCACCAGGTGGTGGAGGCCGCGAACGACAATGGCGGCGGCCAGGTGGTCATCAGCGGCGACCGCGAGGCGGTGGAGCGCGCGGTGGCGCTGGCCAAGGAGCGTGGGGTGCGCCGGGCCATGCTGCTGCCGGTGTCGGCGCCGTTCCACTGCGCGCTGATGCAGCCCGCCGCGGACGCGATGCGCGACGCGCTGGGCGCTGCCACGATGCATGCCCCGCAGATCCCCGTCATCGCCAACGTGACGGCCGAGCGGGCCGCGGACCCCGCCGAGATCCGCAACCTGCTGGTGCGCCAGGTGACGGGCACGGTGCGCTGGCGCGAATCGGTGCAGGCCTGCATCGCGATGGGCGTCGACAGCTTTTTCGAACTCGGCTCCGGCAAGGTGCTGTCCGGCCTGGTGCGGCGCATCGCGCCGGACGTGGCGACGGCGTCGGCCGCCACGCCGGCCGAGATCGAGCTTGTGTTGAAGGCGCTGAGCTGATGTTCCGGCTGGATGGCAAGGCGGCGCTGGTCACGGGCGCCTCGGGCGGGATCGGGGCGGCGATCGCCCGCGCGCTGCATGGCCAGGGCGCCGTCGTGGCATTGAGCGGCACGCGGACCGAGGCGCTGGAGCAGCTTGCGACTGAGCTGGGCGAGCGGGCGCATGTCTGCCCGGCCGACCTGCGCGATGCGGGGGCCGCCGACGCGCTGGTGGTTGCGGCCGAGGCGGCGGCGGGGCCGCTGCACATCCTGGTCAACAACGCCGGGCTGACGCGCGACATGCTGGCGCTGCGGATGAAGGACGAGGACTGGCAGACGGTGCTGGACGTCGATCTGTCCGCGCCGTTCCGGCTGGCGCGGGCGGCGCTGCGGGGGATGCTGCGCCGGCGGGCCGGGCGGATCGTCGGCATCGGCAGCGTGGTGGGCACGACGGGCAATGCGGGCCAGGCGAACTACGCGGCGGCGAAGGCCGGGCTGATCGGCATGAGCAAGGCGCTGGCGCAGGAGGTCGGCAGCCGCGGCATCACCGTGAACGTGGTGGCGCCCGGGTTCGTGGAGACGGCGATGACCGACGGCCTTGCCGCCGAGCAGAAGGCAAAGCTGATCGCCGCCATCCCGCTGGGCCGCATGGGCCAGCCCGCCGACATCGGCCAGGCCGTGGCGTGGCTGTGTTCGGACGAGGCAGCCTGGGTGACCGGCACGACCATCCATGTGAACGGCGGCATGGCCATGAGCTGAGCGGGCGCGGCCATGCTTGGCGGCGGATTCATAATCATGGTATGCGCCGCGCTTCCACTCGGAAACGGCATTCGCCACCCGGCACGGCGGCAAACGGCTAAACAGGAAATCGAGGAACAAGATGAGCGAGATCGGCGACAAGGTTAAGAAGATCGTGGTGGAACACCTGGGCGTCGAGGAGGGCAAGGTCACCCCCGAGGCCTCGTTCATCGACGACCTGGGCGCGGACAGCCTGGACACGGTCGAGCTGGTGATGGCCTTCGAAGAGGCCTTCGGCGTCGAGATCCCCGAGGACGCCGCCGAGAAGATCAGCACCGTCAAGGACGCGATCGACTTCATCGAGAAGCAGAAGGCGGAATAGTCGCAGCAAGGGTCGGGGGGCGCCGCGATGCGTCGGGTGGTTGTCACGGGGATGGGGATCGCCTGTCCCCTCGGCCTGGGCGTCGAGCACGTCTGGAAGCGGCTGACGAACGGGGAAAGCGGCATCACCGCGATCCAGTCGTTCGACACCCAGCAGCTCACCGCCAAGATCGCCGGCCAGGTGCCGGTGGGAACCCGCGCCGAAGGCAAGCTCGACATCGGCGAGTGGATCCCGGTCAAGGACCAGAAGAAGATGGACCGCTTCATCCATCTGGCGATGGTCGCTGCCATGGAGGCGGTCGAGGACAGCGGCTGGGTGCCGCCCGACGAAGACGCGCGCTGCGCCACCGGCGTCATGATCGGCTCCGGCATCGGCGGGCTGGAGACGATCTACGAGGCATCCGTGCTGGTGTACCAGGGCAAGGCGCGGCGGATATCGCCGTTCTTCATCCCGTCGGCGCTGATCAACCTCGGCTCGGGCCACATCTCCATCAAGTATGGGTTCAAGGGGCCGAACCATTCGGTCGTCACCGCCTGCGCCACCGGGGTGCACGCCATCGGCGACGCCTCGCGGCTGATCGCGCTGGGCGACGCGGACGTGATGGTGGCGGGCGGGGCCGAGGGCACGGTGAACGAGATCGGCATGGCCGGGTTCTGCGCCAGCCGGGCGCTGTCGACCGCGTTCAACGACGAACCCACGCGGGGCTCGCGCCCCTGGGACCGGGACCGCGACGGCTTCGTGATGGGCGAGGGCGCCGGCGTGCTTGTCCTGGAGGAACGCGAGCATGCCAAGGCCCGCGGCGCCAAGATATATGGCGAGATCGGCGGCTACGGCATGTCGGGCGACGCCCACCACATCACCGCCCCGGCCGAGGGCCATGACGGCGCCTTCCGCGCCATGAAGGCCGCGTTCCGCAATGGCGGGATGCAGGCGTCCGACGTCCAGTACGTGAACGCGCACGGCACCAGCACGCCGCTGGGCGACGACCTGGAGCTGCAGGCGGTCGAACGGTTCTTCGGCGACAATGCCAGGACGCTGGCGATGTCGTCGACCAAATCGGCCACCGGGCATCTGCTGGGCGCCGCCGGCGCCATCGAGTCGATCTTCTCGTTGCTGGCCATCCGCGACGGCGTCGTGCCGCCCACGCTGAACCTGGAACACCCAAGCCGCGAGAGCGTGATCGACCGCGTGGCGCTGCATGCGCAGGAACGGCGGATCGACGTGGTGCTGTCGAACAGCTTCGGCTTCGGCGGCACCAATGCGAGCATCATCTTCAAGCGCGCCGCCTGAGCCAAGCATGAGCCCGCATGGATCGCGCACCGCGTCGCAGGGGAGCTAGCCCCCGGTGGTGCGCGCGATCGGCGTGTTCCTGGCGGCATTCCTGCTTCTGGGCGGTTCAGTCTGGCTTGCCCTGCAGCTGTACGAAAACCCGGGTCCGCTCAAGGAATCGCACGTCGTGGTTGTGCCGCATGGCACGATCGACCAGATCGCCGACCTGATGCAGTCGGAGGGCGTCGTCGCCAACCCCACCACGCTGCGGCTGGCCGCGCTGATGACCCGGTCGCAGGGGCCGCTGCGGTCCGGCGAGCTGTCGTTCCCGCGGGGCGCCAGCCTGCACATGGTTCTGACCGTATTGCGGAATGGCAAGCCGGTGCAGCACCGGCTGACGATCCCGGAGGGGCTGACGGCGTCGCAGGTCGCGACGCTGCTGGACCGCGCCCCGGCGATGGACGGCGCCACGCCGATACCCGAAGAGGGCAGCATCCTGCCGGAGACCTATTCCTACGAGCTGGGGTTCACCCGCACGGCCCTGCTGGAGCGCGCGAAGAAGGCCATGGAGCGGGCGCTGGACCACGCCTGGACCAACCGCGCCCCGGACCTGCCGGTGCTGAAAACCCCGCGTGAGGCGCTGGTCCTGGCGAGCATCGTCGAGCGGGAGACGGCCCGGCCGGACGAGCGGCCGCGGGTCGCCGCGGTGTTCATCAACCGGTTGAAGCGGGGCATGAAGCTGCAGTCGGACCCGACGGTCGTCTATGGCGCCAGCGGCGGCCTGGGCGTGCTGGACCACGGCATCACCCGGGCCGAGCTGGACCGCGACGACCCCTACAACACCTACAGGATCGCCGGTCTGCCGCCGGGCCCCATCGCGATGCCGGGGGCGGCGACGCTGAAGGCCGTGACGCAGCCCTGGGCGACCGAGGAGCTGTATTTCGTCGCCGACGGCAATGGCGGCCACGTGTTCGCCAAGACCGATGCGGAGCATGCGCGCAACGTCGCCCGCTGGCGCGAGATGGAGCGCCAACGCGCCGCCAAGCCCCCGCAAACCGTCAACTGAGGCAGCTCCGAATGTCCCACCCCATTGCCTCCATGACCGGCTTCTCGCGGACCGAGGGGTCGGAGGCCGGGCTGTCCTGGGCGTGGGAGCTGCGCAGCGTCAACGGCCGCGGGCTGGACCTGAAGATGCGGCTGCCGGCCGGGTTCGACGCGCTGGAGGCGGTGCTGCGCGACCAGGCCGGCAAGGCGCTGAAGCGCGGCAACGTCGGCGCGAGCCTGACCGTCAAGCGCGAGGAGCGGCAGCGCCTGGTCGCCGACCCCGCGGTGCTCGATGACCTGCTCAGCCTGGCCGCCACCATCGCCGCGCGCATCCCCGGCGCGCCCCCGCCGCGCGCCGAGCTGCTGCTGGCGCTGCCCGGCGTGATGCGCCCGCCCACCGCCACCGAGGACGGCGTGGGCGAGGCGGCGATCGAGGCGGTGCGGACCGGCTTCACCGCGGCGCTGGCCGGGCTGGCGGCGGCCCGGCAGGAGGAAGGCGCCCGCCTGGCCGGGCTGCTGGGCGCGCAGCTCAATTCGATCGCGGCGCTGCGCCGCCAGGCGGAAACGGACGCGGCCGACCAGCCGGCCCTGCAGCGCGACCGCATGATGGAGAGCCTGGCCGCCCTGCTGCGCGACCAGCCCGGCCTGCCGCAGGAGCGCATCGCGCAGGAGGTGGCGCTGCTGGCGACCCGGGCGGACGTGCGGGAGGAGCTGGACCGCCTGTCCGCCCACATCGACGCCGCGCGGGACCTGCTGCATGAGGGCGCCGGCATCGGGCGACGCTTCGATTTCCTGGTGCAGGAGTTCGTGCGCGAGACGAACACGCTGTGCAGCAAGTCCGCCTCCGTGCCGTTGACCGCGACCGGGCTGAAACTGAAGGCCGTCATCGAGCAGATGCGCGAACAGGTCCAGAATGTCGAATGAACCGGCCCGGCGCGGCGTCTGCCTGGTGGTCGCGGCGCCGTCCGGGGCCGGCAAGAGCAGCATCCTGCGGGCATTGCTGGCCGACGAGCCGGCGCTGAGCCTGTCGGTCAGCGCCACCACGCGGGCCCCGCGGCCGAACGAGCGCGATGGCGCGGACTATCACTTCACCGACCGCGCCGGCTTCGACCGCATGGTCGCCCAGGGCGCGATGCTGGAGCATGCGACGGTGTTCGGCCGCAGCTACGGCTCGCCCCGCGCGCCGGTCGAGGCGGCGCTGGCCGAGGGGCGGGACGTTGCGTTCGACATCGACTGGCAGGGGCACCGCCAGGTCAGGGCAGCGCTGCCGGCCGACGTGGTGGGCGTGTTCATCCTGCCGCCGTCGCTGGAGGCGCTGCAGGCGCGGCTGCGCGGCCGCCAGGGCGACACGGCCGAGGAGATCGGCCGCCGCATGGCCGCAGCCCGGAACGAGATCGGGCACTGGGCGGAATTCGACCACGTGATCGTCAACCGCGTCTTCGCCGACGCCGTGCTGGCGGTGCGCAGCGTGCTGCATGCAGCGCGCACCGCACGGTCGCGGCAGCCGGGCCTGACGGCGTTCGTCGGTGCTTTGACCGCCGGCTGAAAGCGTGGTCACTCGCCTGCGGGGGAGGCAGGCGTGACATACACGTTCCACTTCGAGGACATCTGGGCGGCGCGGGACGAGCTGTTCTGGGGCGCCCTGCTGACGGTGGAGCTGTCGGCGCTGTCGATGGTGCTGAGCCTGGTTGTCGCCGTGTTCGGGGCGCTGGGCCGCACCGGCGGGCCGCGCTGGCTGCGCGCCGTGATCGCGTCGTACGTCGAGTTCATCCGCAACACGCCGTTCCTGGTGCAGGTGTTCGTCATCTTCTTCGGCCTGCCGGCGGTGGGCATAAGGCTGGAGGCTGACGTGTGCGCGGTGATCGCCATGGTGCTGAACGGCAGCGCCTACACGATCGAGATCGTGCGTGCCGGCATCCAGGCGATCAATCATGGCCAGGTGGAGGCGGCGTATGCGCTGGGACTGCACAGGTTGCAGGCGTTCCGCTCCATCGTGCTGCCGCAGGCGTTGCGGGCGGTGTTCACGCCGCTGGGCAGCCAGTTCATCCTGCTGATGCTGAACTCGTCGATCGTGTCGGTGATCTCGGCCGAGGAGCTGACGGCGGCGGCGGCGCAGGATATTCAATCGCGCACCTTTCGCAGTTTCGAAGTCTATATCGTGACCATCGCGATCTACCTGGTGCTGTCGATCAGCTTTTCGGCCGTGTTTGCCGGGCTGAACCGGATCTTCTTTCCGCGGCTTGAGACACGCTGATGCGCAATCTCAACGTTGGCGACTTCATTTTTCTGGTTATGGCGGCACGTTGGACGATTTTGCTTTCGCTTGCGGCGTTTGTGGGTGGCGGCATCATTGGTGCGTGCATCG
>JAYUCA010000015.1:0-2240 GCA_043740535.1 Rhodospirillales bacterium
GCCACCTCGCGCACGTCGTCCTTGAACCGCTTCAACTGGCTCAGCTCGCCCGAGTGGATCACGACCCCCTCGCGCAGCAGCCGCACGCCGCAGCCGCGCCTGACCACGCCCTCGGTGATCATGCAGCCCGCGACCTTGCCGGTCTTGGTGATGTCGAACACCTTGCGGACCTCCGCATAGCCCAGGAACCGCTCCCGTGCCTTCGGCGCGACTTTCCCGCGGACCAGCTTCTCCACGTCGTCGGCCACGTCGTAGATGATCGAGTAGTAGCGGATATCCACGCCGTCCCGCGCCGCCAGCTCCCGCGCCTGGCTGGTCGCCCGCACGTTGAACGCGACGATCACGGCGCTGTTGGCCTTGGCCAGCTGGATGTCGCTCTCGGTGATCTGCCCCACGGCCGACAGCAGCACCCGGACCCGCACCTCCTCGTGCGCCAGCTTCTCGACCGTCGCGTGGATTGCCTCGGCGCTGCCCTGCACGTCCGCCTTGATCAGCAGCGCCACCTCTTTCTGCTCGCCCGCCACGATGCGGGCCAGCATCTCGTCCAGCGTACCGCGCGCCGCGGTCGCGCCCGCCGCGGCCCGGTCCTTCAGCTTGCGCTGCCGGAACTCGCTGATCTCCCGCGCGCGGGCCTCGTTCTCCACCATCACGAAGGGCTCGCCCGCCGATGGCGAGCTCGACAGACCCAGGATCTCGACCGGAGTCGATGGCCCCGCCACCTTGATCTGCTTGCCCTTGTCGTCGAGCATCGCCCGCACCCGGCCCCATTCGGCGCCGGCCACGACGATGTCGCCCTGGTGCAGCGTGCCCTTCTGGATCAGCACCGTCGCCACCGGGCCGCGTCCGCGGTCCAGCCGGCTTTCGATCACGCTGCCCTCGGCCGCGCGGTCCGGGTTGGCGCGCAGGTCCAGGATCTCGGCCTGGAGCATGATCGCCTCCTCCAGCTTATCCAGCCCGGTGCGTTTCGTCGCCGACACCTCCACGTCCTGCGTGTCGCCGCCCATCTCTTCCACGACGATCTCGTGGCTCAGCAGCTCCTGCCGCACCCGGCCCGGGTTCGCGTCCGGCTTGTCCATCTTGTTGATGGCCACGATGATCGGCGCGTTCGCCGCCTTCGCATGGCGGATCGCCTCGATCGTCTGCGGCATCACCCCGTCGTCGCTGGCGACCACCAGCACGACGATGTCCGTCACCGACGCGCCGCGGCTGCGCATCGCCGTGAACGCCTCGTGGCCCGGCGTGTCGATGAAGGTGATCCGGTTGCCCGCCTTCGTCAGCACCTGGTAGGCGCCGATGTGCTGCGTGATGCCGCCGGCCTCGCCGGCCGCCACATCCGTGCTGCGCAGCGCATCCAGCAGGCTGGTCTTGCCATGATCGACGTGGCCCATGATCGTCACGACCGGCGCGCGCGGCAGCCGCTCGACATCCACGTCAACCTCGCCATCGATGCCGATCTCCACGTCGCTCTCGCTGACGCGGCGCACCCGGTGGCCGAACTCGGCGACCACCAGCTCGGCCGTGTCGGCGTCGATCATCTGCACCGGCGTCGCCATCACGCCCATCTTCATCAGCGTCTTGATGACGTCCGGCATGCGGGCCGCCATGCGGCTCGCCAGCTCCGTCACGCTGATCGTCTCCGGCAGGATCACGTCGCGCACGACCTTCACCTGGTCGCTGCGCAGCGCCTCCAGCTCCTGCTGCCGGCGCTCCCGCTCCCGCTGGCGGCGCACGGAGGCCAGGCTGCGGCTTTTGTCGTCATCGCCTTCCATGGCGGCCAGCACGTCGATGCGGCCGGCGCGGCGGCCGTCGCCGACCTTCTTGACCACCGCCGGCCCGGGCTTGCGGCCAGGCATCACGACACCGGGGCGCCGGCGCGGCGCCTCGTCGTCCTCGCCGGGGCGCGCGGGCTTCAGGCGCAGCGTCTCGCCCGGCGCTGCCGGCGCAGGCTTGCGTGCATCGACTGCGGGCTTGGCGCCCGGAGCGCCCGCCACGGCCGGCTGCGACACCGGAGCAACCGGAGCAGGCTGCCCGGCAGCCAGCGCCTTGGCGGTTTCGGCGGCGTGGCGCGCCTCCTCGGCTGCCACGCGGCGCGCCTCGGCCTCGTCGGCCCGCCGGCGCACGTCTTCCTCGGCGGCGCGGCGCGTGTCCTCTTCGGTCCGGCGGCGCGCTTCCTCGGCGGCGGAGCGGATCGAGATCGTCTCCTGCTCGCGCCGTTCGGCCTCCCGCTTCGCCGTGTCCTT
>JAYUCA010000016.1:0-20018 GCA_043740535.1 Rhodospirillales bacterium
TATCGTTTCAGGTTGCTTGGACCTGAAACGAGGTTCCGCGTTCTTAATCAACAAGCTAGAGCTTGATCGCTTCGTCTACCTGAAGCGATCATGCTCTAGCCCAGCGCCAACGCCCCCGGCAGATAATGCAACGAAGCCACCGACAAATCCGCCATCGCGGCCAGGTGGTCATGATGCGTGAACAGGATCACCTGCGTCGTCGCGCCAAAATCGGCCAGCACCCGCAGCGCCGCCGCCGCCCGCCGGTCGTCGAAGTTCACCAGCAGGTCGTCGGCGATCAGCGGCAGCGGCTCCGACCCCGCCGCCTCGATCGCGATCGAGGCCAGGCGCAAGGCCAGGAACAGCTGGTCGCGCGTGCCCTCGCTCAGATGCTCCGCCCGGCAATGCGTGCCATCCGGCCGCGCCGCGACGATCACCGGCTCGCCCTTGTCGCCCTCGTCCAGCTCCAGCCGGTGATACCGCCCGCCCGTCAACGCCTCGAAATACGCCCCGGCCTTCTCCAGCAGCGGTCCCTGCTGGCTGCGCCGATACCGGTCGATGCCGCCCTGGAGCAGCGCATGCGCCACGCGCAGCCGCATGTAGCGATGCGCGCCCTCGTCGATCTCCGCCAGCAGGTCCTGCACCGCCTGCGCCGGCCCGGCCACGTCCTGCCCCGCCTCCATGCGCTGCACCGCGGCCCGGCCATCCGCCTGCTTGCCGCCCAGCTCGATCCGCTCGGCCTCCAGTTCGCCCAGCCGAGCCTCGATGGCGGCCAGCCGGCCCGGGATGGCGTCGATGTCCATCTCCGCCGCCTCCCGGTCCAGCTCCGCCACCGTCTTGCCGTCGTCCAGCCGGTGCAGCTCCGCCGTCCGCTCCTGCACGGTCGCAGTCAGCGCGACATGCGCGGCCGAGCGTTCGATGGCCGCCGCCAGCGCCGCATCGTCGACGGCTCCCGCCAGCCGCCGCAGCGCAGCCAGCCCGGCCTCGGCCCGCTCGATCGCCCGCTCATGGCCGGCGATCGCCGCGGCCAACCCGTGCTGCTCAGCCTCCAGCCGCATCCGCTCCGCCCGCGCCGCCTGGGCCGCCTCCAGCCGCGCCGCAAGCCCAGCCGCCAGCCCATCCGACACCGGGGCGCCCAACCGCCCCGCCAATCCGGCCAACCCCGCGTCATGCGCCGTCAACGACACGTCCATCCTGGCAATTCGGTCCGCCGCCCCCGCCCATTCGCCGGCATGCTTCTCGATCAGCGTCCACAGCGCCAGCGCCTCCGCGCCGTCCTCTACCGGCGCATCGGAGGCCAAACCCAGCGCCGCGGCCGCTTCCCGCCAACGGCCGCGCCAGGCCTCCAGCGCTGCATCGATCGCCCCGAGCGCGTCCTCGGCCGCCTGAACCCGGCCCCGGGCCGCCGCCACCTCGGTCTGCGCGGCCCCAAGCGCCTTGGCCGCCGCGTCCAATGCCGCCAGCCGGCGCGTCGCCTCCCGCTGCATCAGCGCCACCGACCCGCCCGCCACGACACCCGGCAACAACGCCGCCAGCCGGCCCAACACCCGCGCGTGCCGCTCCTGCTCCTGCCCCAACGCGCGCCGCGCCTGACCCGCCGCCCGAACCGCCGCCAGCAACGCCGCCCGCCTTGCCACCCAGTCCCGCATCGCCGCCGGGTCCAGCGGCCGGACGCCCGCAGGGGCCCACGCGGAGCCCCAAGCCGCCTCCGCATCCGAAATCCCGGCCCGCGCCGTTTCGGCCGCCGCCGCGAACCCGGTCCGCAGCGCCCGGTCCCGCGCCTCGGTTTCCCGCAGCCGCTCCCAGGCCTCCACGCGCACCGCCTCCGACAGCCGCCGGTCGGCCAGCTCATCGGCCTCCCGCAGCAACTGCCCCAGCGCGTCCGGCATCGACGCCGCAGCGCCCACCGCCGCCAGCTCGGCATCGCTCGGCGGCGGTCCGCCCGCGACATGCTGGCGCCGCACCAGCCGCCAGGCCATGTCCCGCCGCGTCCGCACCGCAACCACGGCCTCCATGGTCGGCAGCGTCCCGGCCGCCGCCGCCCCCTGCAACGCCGCCGCCGTCTCCGCCAGCTTCTGGTCATGCGCCGCCAGCGTCCGCGTGGCCGAGTCCATCGCCGCCTGTGCCGCCTCGATCGCCTTCGCCAGCCGCAGCGCCTCCGCCTCCAGCGGCGGCGGCGACGCCGCCAGCGCCTCCGCCGTCCCGCTCCACAGCGGCAGGCCCGCCAAAGCTGCCGCAGCCTCCGCCGCCGCGTCCGCATCCGCCGCCGCCGCCTTGGCCAGCGCCTCGTCGATCCGGCCCTCCTGCTTCGCCGCCTCGACCGCATCGCGCAACGCCTCGCCGCCCTGCGGCGCGTCCATCCCGGCGCAGGCCCGATCTGCGGCAGCCAGCTCCTTCACCGCGTCGTCGCGCGTCCGCATGGCCAGCGCCCGCGCGCCCGACTGTTTGTCATGCTCGGTCATCAACCGCTCGGCCGCCCGACGCGCCACAGCCCCGGGAATGCGCGCGCTCAGCGCCCCCCCCCGATCCGCCACCCCCAGCCGCGCGCCGGCCTGGTCCATGGCCCGCTGCTGCTGCTCTGCGATCACCATCTGGTCCAACCGGTCTCGCCGCATCTCCTCGATCCGGCTGCGGTCGCCCGCGATCGCCGCGATGGCGTCCGCCTCCGCCAGCACCGCCGCATCGACCGCCAGACGCTCCAGCGCATCCCGGACCTGCCCGGCCCGCGCCTGGTCCCGCGCCAGCTCGCGCCCCGCGACCTCGATGGCGGCCGAGGCCGCCTGAAGCTGCGCCGCGGCATCCGGCGGCAAGGCGGGGGGCTGCCCCAGCGCCGCCAGCTCCTGGCCCGCCTGCAGCAGCGCGCCGCGCACCGGCGCGGTGCGGCGCGTCCGCTGCCGCAGCCCCTGCTCGGCCCGCAGGTCCAGCGTTTCCGCCTCGATCTCCCGTCGACGGCCATCGAGCGCCGCCAGCTCCGCCTGGGCCGCCTGAAAGCCAGGGCCGCTCAGGCTCCGATCCGCCATCAGCAGCCGCTTCTCCCGCACCAACTTCGCCGCCGCACTGATCAGCCGCACGCCGCGGCCGTCGCCGTGCAGCGATTTGGCCTCGTCGTCCAGCCGCTGCACCGCCTCGCGCAGCCCTTTCAGGCCGGTCTGCGCCTGCAGGATCGTGGCGCCCGCCTCGCCCTCCGCCAGCAGGATCGCCGCCCCGCCGGCGCGGAGCTGCTCGGCGTTCAGCCCGAAGACCTGCTCGAACCGCCGGCGGCCGACGCCGCCCAGGAACGGCGCCAGCGCGTTGTCCGGCAGCGCCCCGCCTGCGCCATTCAACCCCGCGCCATCCAACAGCGTGTCGCGCCGCCCCTTGCGCCGGGTGAACGACGCTTCTCGCCCATCCGCGCCGCGCAGGGTCAGCCCGACCCGCAGCGTGTCGGCGGGATGCAGGAAGTCGCGCGAGGTCCGGTGCTCGAACCCGAACAGCCCGTCCGCCACCGCCTCCAGCGCGGTCGATTTCCCCGCCTCGTTCGCGCCCAGCACGATGTGCAGCGACCGGTCGGGCGGGAATTCCAGCACCTCGTCGACCAGGTGGCCGTAGCGCAGATGCAGCCGCGCGATCCTCACGCCGCAGCGCCAGGCCGCAGCGCATGGCGGACAAGCTGCCAGGCGTCATCCTCCAGCGCCACCAGGTCCGCAGCCGTCCGCGGCGCAGCCACGGTCGTGCCGTCCGGCAACGCTGCATCCAGCCGGGTGAAGTCCTTCAGCAGCGCCTCCACCAGGCCCGGTTCCAGCAGGGCAGCCCGGAACGCCGCTTCCAGTGCGGCCGTGTCCGCCTCCGCCGCCGCGACAGGAGACGTCGCGATCCGCACGCGCTCGATATGCACGTCATCGCCCGCCACGGCGGCGGCGTTGCGGCATTCGGCCTCGATGGCGGCCGGGTCGGCGACCAGGGCCGCGTGCAGCGCGGTGACGCCGGTGATCGTCACCCGCACGATCAGCATCTTCTCAGCCTCCGCCCGCGCCGCCAGCAGCGCGAATCGCAATCGGACCGCCAGGTCCGCCATGTCCTCGGCGCCGCCGGCATCGACGCTCAGCGCGGCCCAGCGCAGCACGTCGGTGGCGTGGTGGGTCAACGTGACCTGGCCGTCCCGCACGTCCACGATCGTCGCGCCGCGGCTGCCCGTCTCCTTGACATGCCGGCCCTGCGGGTTGCCAGGGAAGTGGATATGCGGCCGCTCATGCAGCGTCGAGCGGGTGTGGATGTGACCCAGCGCCCAGTAGTCGTAGCCCTTGTTCACCAGCGTCTCGACCCGGCACGGCGCATAGGTCGCGTGCTCGCCCGGGTCCTCGACGGAGCTGTGCAGCAGCCCGATGTTGAACAGGCCCGGGACCGGCGGCCGGTATCTCGCCGCCAGATCCTCCGGCACGGCGCGGTTCGGGAACGACTGGCCGTGCACCGCCACGCCATGCTCCCGCAGCTCGACCACGTGCGGCGCCCGGCTGGAGAACACCGTGACGTTCGGCGGCGGCTGCAGCGACTTCGTGATGCTGGATGCCGAATCATGGTTGCCCAGGATCATCAGGCATGGCCGCCCGAGCCGCCGCATCTCGGCGGTGAAGAACAGGCCGGTGCCGTAGTCCTTCCACTCGGCGTCATACAAATCGCCGGCGATCAGCACGAAATCGACGTCCTGGGTGATCGCCAGGTCCACCAGGTTGCGGAACGCCTGCCGGGTGCAGTCCCTGGTCAGCTCGCCCAGCCTGGCGTCGCGCCGCGCGATGCCCGCCAGCGGGCTGTCGAGATGGATGTCCGCCGCATGCAGGAACTTCATGCCGGCATCATACCGCCCTTGGCGGCGGCCCCCCAACCCCCGATATCAGCCGCATGATCGCCCTCACCCTCGCCCGCCGTGAACTGCGCGCCAGCTTTCGGGGGGGCGTCCGCGGCCTGCGCATCGTGCTCGGTTGCCTGGCCCTCGGCGTCGCCGCCATCGCCGCCGTCGGCAGCCTGCGGGCGGGCATCGAGGCCGGGCTGTCGGCCGAAGGCGCCCGCATGCTGGGCGGCGATATCGAGGTGCAGTCCGGCGCCCAGCCGCTGCCGGACGAGCTACGCGCCTGGTTGCGCAGCCGCGGCGCCGCGATCTCCGAGGTCGTGCAGATGCGCTCCATGCTGATCGCCCCCAGCGGCGAGCGGCAACTGGTCGAGCTGAAGGCCGTCGATCCCGCCTACCCGCTGATCGGCGCGGCCGAGCTGGCCCCCGCCGCCCCGCTGCAACCGGCCCTGGCCGATGGCGGCCTGGTCGCCGAGCCGCTGGTGCTCGAGCGCCTCGGCGTCAAACCCGGCGACTCCATCCGCCTCGGCCGCGCCACCGTCACCGTCCGCGCCGCCCTGACCTCCGAGCCGGACCGCATCGCCGCCCCCACCCTGCTCGCCCCCCGCGCGATGATCGCGCTGTCCGGCCTGGCCGCGACCGAGCTGGTGCAGCCCGGCTCGTTGTTGAATTACGACCTGCGCGCCACGATGCCCCCCGGCATCGACCCGGCCGCCACAGCGAAGGACCTCCGCGCCGCCTTCCCGGGCACCGGCTGGCGCATCCGCCTGGCGACCGAGGCGGCGCCCGGCGTCGCCCGCTTCATCGACCAGACCGGCCTGTTCCTCACGCTGGTCGGCCTGACGGCGCTGCTGGTCGGCGGCATCGGGGTCGCCACCGGCGTCCGCGCGTGGTTAGAGGCGCGGGCGCGCAGCATCGCGACGCTGCGCTGCCTCGGCGCGCCCATCCGCACGGTGTTCGCGGTCTACCTGATCCAGGTCGCGGTGCTCTGCGCGCTGGGCATCGGCATAGGGGTCGCGGCCGGCGCCGCGCTGACGGCGGCCGGGGTGGCGCTGTTCGGCGACGCGCTGCCGGTGCCGCCGCGCATGGGGCTGTATCCGGGGCCGCTGCTGCTGGCGGTGGCCTATGGCGTGCTGGTGGCGGCCGCCTTTGCGTTGTGGCCGTTGGCGCGCGCGGCGCAAACGCCCGGTGCGGCGCTGTTCCGCGACGTCGATCTGCCGCGCGGCACCGCGGCCCGGCCGCTGCTGCTGGCCGCCAATGCCGGCATCGTCGCCGTGCTGGTGGCCCTGCTGGTCGGCGCGTCGCCGGACCGGCTGTTCGCGCTGTGGTTCTGCATCGCCGCGGCCGCCACGCTCGTGCTGTTCCGCCTGGGCGGCGCCGGGCTGATGGCGCTGGCCCGCCGTGCCCCGCACGTCCGCTCGCCCTCGGCTCGGCTGGGCATCGCCAACCTGCACCGCGCCGGCGCGTCCACGCCGCTGATGCTGGTGTCGCTCGGGCTCGGCCTGTCGACGCTGGCGGCCGTGGCGCTGATCCAGGGCAACATCCGCAACCAGGTGCTGGACCAGCTTCCGGCCGCCGCGCCGACGTTCTTCTTCATCGACATCCAGAACGACCAGCTCGATCGGTTCAAGTCCATCCTGGCAGCCCAGCCCGGCGTGCAGCAGGTCACCGAGGTGCCGAGCCTGCGCGCCCGCATCGTCGCGGTGAAGGGCGTCCCGGCCGACCAGGTGAAGGCGACGCCCGAGTCGCAATGGGCGCTGCGCGGCGACCGCGGCCTGACCTACAGCCGCACTTTGCCCGAAGGCTCCCGCCTGATCGCCGGAACCTGGTGGGCCGAGGGCTACGATGGCCCACCCCTGGTCAGCTTCGACGCCGCGTTGGCAAAGGGCTGGGGCGTCGGTCTGGGCGACGTGATCCGGGTCAATGTGCTGGGCCGCGACATAGACCTCAAGATCGCCAGCCTGCGGGAGATCGCGTGGCGCTCATTGAGCCTCAACTTCACGATGGTGGCATCGACGGGCCTGCTGGAGCGCGCGCCGCACAGCCATATCTCGACCGTCCGAACGGCGCCCGCCAGCGAATCGGCCGTGCTGCGCGCCGTGACGGACGCGCTGCCCAACGTGTCCGGCATCCGGGTGGCGGACGTGCTGGGCGCGGTCGCGGCGCTGGTGGGCAAGATCGCCGCAGCCCTGGCCGCGACCGGCAGCGTGACCCTGGCGGCCGGCGCGCTGGTGCTGATGGGGGCCGTCGCCGCGGGGCAGCGCCGGCGCACGGCGGATGCGGTGATCCTGAAGGCGATCGGCGCCACCGCCGGGCAGATCCGCGCCGCGTGGCTGACCGAGTTCGGCGTCATCGGCGCCGCCGCCGGGCTGATCGCGGCGGCGGTCGGCACGCTGGCAAGCTGGGGCGTCGTGCGGTTCGTGATGCGCACGGACTGGGTGTTCCTGCCCGGCATCCTGGCCGCGACCATCCTGGGCTGCACGGCGATGATGCTGCTGTTCGGCTACGTGGGCACGTCGGCGGCGCTGCGGGCGCGGGCCGCCCCGCTGCTGCGGAACGAATGACCCCTGCCGCACGGGGCCCAAACCGTGTAGTGCTGGCGACGCCGACCGATTTCTCTTGATCCGGATCGGGCCTTCACCAACATACGCAATCGAGAGGGGCATCCCGCCCCCGTGCTTGAGGGAAATAACGGACCATGGCCTTCGTCCCCGACTATCGGACCTACGTGCCCGGTGCAGCCGCGGACGGCGCTGTCATCGACGCCGGTCTCCGCTCGTACATGCTTCGGGTCTACAACTGGATGACCTCGGGCCTGCTGCTGACCGGCATCGTGTCTTATGGCATCGCCAACACCAGCCTGATCGAGCTGTTCTACCAGCGCGTGCAGACCCCGCGCGGCGTCGCGATCGCGCCGACCATCCTGGGCTATGCCGCGATCTTCGCGCCGCTCGCCTTCACGATGGTGCTCAGCTTCGGCGTCAGCCGACTGTCCAAGACCGCCGTGCAGGCGCTGTTCTGGGCCTTTGCCGCCGCGATGGGCGCGTCGCTTGCCAACATCTTCCTGATCTACAGCAGCGAGAGCATCGCCCGGGTGTTCTTCATCACGTCGGCGACCTTCGGCGCGATGAGCCTGTATGGATACACGACCAAGTCCGACCTCAGCCGCATGGGCAGCTTCCTGATCATGGGGCTGATCGGCGTCGTGATCGCCAGCGTCGTCAACATGTTCATCGGCAGCACGGCGCTGCAGTTCGCCATCAGCGTCATCGGCGTGCTGGTCTTCGTGGGCCTCACCGCCTACGACACCCAGCGCATCAAGGGCGACTACATGCAGCACGCCTACGCCGAGGGCACCGACGGCGCTGCCGTCCGCAGCGTGTATGACGCTCTCAGCCTGTATCTGAACTTCATCAACCTGTTCATGCTGCTGCTGCAGCTTTTCGGTAACCGCAACAGCAGCAACTGAGGCGGCGAATATGAATGGCCCTGGGGAGCGATCCCCGGGGCCTTTTTTATGTTGGTTTCTGGACCGCGCCCTGATGCCGACGTCATCCCCGGGCCTTTTCTTGACCCTGGGATCCCCTTGGCCGCGGCGCCGGAAACCCCGCTGGAACCAGATCCCCGGGTCAGCAGGCCCGGGGATGACGTGTTGGGAGCAGGACCGGGAGTGACCTGTTGGGGGCAGGTCAACGCCTGCCCGGCTGAAATATGTGTGTAATAACAGTATAGTACGTCATGGCCGGGCTTGACCCGGCCATCCACGCGGCTCCGCCAGCACCGCCGACTGAAGCCTATGCCTGAAACGCCCAAATCCCGTGCCGTTCAACCGCGTGGATCGCCGGATCAGGTCCGGCGATGACCTTGCTTCATAACGGGAACCGAACAGCTGTAGAGCAAGCCTACGGCTGCCCCCTGAAAGACATGTGCAATCACAATATAGTACGTCATGGCCGGGCTTGACCCGGCCATCCACGCGGCTCCGCCAGCACCGCCCAATCAAGCGAAAGCCCCTGACCCGTGCGTTGGTTGGTGGAATGCGAAGGGCATTCCACCCTACGAGGCAATTGCGGAGGGGCCCGCGTAGGCGAGGGTGAGCACTTCAGGGCGCTGGACTGAAACGCCCAAACTCCGAGCCGTTCAACCGCGTGGATCGGGGAAACTCCATGGCGGGAAGCGGACGGCCGTGCCCCCCCTCCGGTTGCTACTCGGCCTCTTCTTCCGGCTCGATCTCGGGCTCTGCCGCCGCGCCGCTTTTGGTGATGGTCTTCAGATACTCGGACAACTTCTGCGCCGCCGTCGCCTTGTCGGTCTGGTCAAGCGCGCCCAGCTCGGCCGCCAGCCGGTCCATCGCCGCCTCGTAGATCTGCCGCTCCGAGAAGCTCTGGTCCGGCTGCCCGGCGTTGCGATGCAGGTCGCGCACCACCTCGGCGATCGCCATCGGGTCGCCCGAGTTGATCTTCGCGTCGTATTCCTGCGCCCGGCGGGACCACATCGTCCGCTTGATCCGCGCGCGGCCCTTCAGCAGCGCCAGCGCCTCGTCGAACGTCTTGCGCGTCGCCAGCTTTCGCAGCCCCGCCGTCCGCGCCTTGGCGACCGGCACGCGCAGCGTCATGCGGTTCTCGTCGAAGGTGATGTGGATCAACTCGAGCTTGTGGCCCGCGATCTCCTCGGTCGCGATCCGCTCCACTTTGCCGACGCCATGCGTCGGGTAGACGACGAAGTCGCCCTCGACGAAATTCTCCTTCGCCGCCATCGCGCGGGGCGCGATCTGCGGCCGGCCATGCATGCCCGGCATATGCCCGGGCATCTTCGGCGGCTGCCGCATCGACGGCTCAGGCGGCCTCGGCGGCGGCGGAGCAACGGGTGGTGGCGGCGGCACGGGCGCAGCCGCCGCAACAGCCGGCACCGCCGCGTGCGGCAGCACGGGCGCCGGGGTCGCGGGCATGGGCGCCAGGGTCGCCACGGCCTCGACCGGACCCGACTTCGAGACAACCTTGGTCTGGCTGGCTTTCGCCGGGGTGATCTTCACGGGCGCAGGCGCCTTCGCGGCGTCGGCCTTGGCGGCAATTGACTTGCTCGGCACGGTGTTCAACTGCTCCTGGCCCGCGCGAGCGCAGGCCTCTGGTCAAAGATGCGGGGACTGAAACCGTTGTCAGGCCCGCTGGGGGCCGGATGGAACGGACTTGGCTTCCGGGCCGATCTGCGTAGCACGCTTTGGCGCAAAAGTCACACCCGGCGAAAATCGCTCAGCCCTGCGGCCAACGCTTAACGCGGCGCTGGATCAGCGCTTGCCGCCCTCTGGCGAGAACAGCGCCTCCTTGTCCGGCTTGTTGTTCCACTCTTCCGCATCAGCCGGCGCCGCCCCCTTCCGCGTGATGTTCGGCCACTGGCCCGAAAACACGCGGTTCCGCTCCAGCCACGCCGCCGCCTTGTCGTCGCTGTCGGGCACGATCGCCTCGGCCGGGCATTCCGGCTCGCACACGCCACAGTCGATGCACTCATCGGGATGGATCATCAGCATGTTCTCACCTTCGTAGAAGCAGTCGACCGGACACACCTCCACGCAGTCCATGAACTTGCACTTGATACAGTTCTCGGTGACCACGTAGGTCATCGCGCACTCCCTATCGCCAGGCGGAGCCGGGGATATGCGGCCGTTTCATCCGGTGCGCAAGGCATCGCCGCCGTTTCAGGCGGTATCCGGGCGGCGGGAGTCATCGACCGCCTCATACAGCCCGCGCGCCTCTGGGGCCGGGCCGCGCCGCCGCGCCAGGGCCAGCACCCGAACCACCGCCACGTCCCGCTGCAGCGGCAGCGTCACGACATCGCCCGGGCGCAGCCGCGCATGCGGCTTGTCCGTCGGCTGCCGGTTGATCCGCACCAGGCCGCCTTCGATCAGCCGGGCGCAGTCGCTGCGCGCCTTCAGGAACCGTGCGCACCACAGCCACTTGTCCAGCCGCTGCCAGTCCTGATCCTCCGCCATCCCCGCCCCTCAGCGCCGCAGCGACGCCAGTGCGGCGAACGGGTTGTCAGGCTTCGGCGCGGCCAGGACCTGCGGCGGCGGCAGCCGCGGCCGCCTGGCCTGCAGCATCATCGGCGGCGACGGGGGGCCGTACTGAGCCGCCTCCAGCACCCAGGGCGGGGCCAGCCGCACGCCCAGCCCGTGCAATACCGCCGGCAACAGCCCGGCCGGCACCGCCAGCCTGGATGCCAGGTCACCGGGCACCGCCGCGGCCTGCCGCCGCGTCGCGAAGGCCAGCTCCGCCGTCACCCGCTCGGCGATGTCCAGCCGCAGCAGCACCGGCCCCGCCGCCACCCAGCCCATCGCCGCTGCGAACCCGGCCGGCCAGTCCGGCGCCGGCGCGCACGACACCAGGCCAGGCGCCGGCAGCACCGGCGCCGGCACGGCCTGCCGCAAGGCCCACAACGCCGCGCGCATCGCGACGGCGCGCGGCTTCAGCGCCAGCGGCAGGAACAGCGCGAAGCGGCCGGCCCGCACGCCCACCGCCTTCAGCCCCCCCCGCAGCAGCGCGGGGATGTCGTCTTCCGTGGCGCCCGCGACGACGCCGCCGGCCTCCATAACCCGATGCATCGGCCCGCGCAGCGCCGGGTCCGCCTGCGTCGCGGCCTCGGCCGCGAACAGCGGCGCGAGATCCGCCGCGATGCGGGCGCGCACGAACCGGTCGAGCCGGACGCGCACGCGTTCGCGGGCGACGCCATCCAGGTATTCGCTGTCGATCACCTCGACCATCGGCTGCAGGAACGACGCGCCGGGCCGCAGCCGGCCCACCGCGACGCCGTCCCAGGTCAACCGGTGCCCGGCCGTCCAGCCCAGCGCCGTGTCCGCCGCCGCATCCAGCGCCGCGACCCGGCCCGGCATCCAGGCCCGCAGCGCCCGCCGCGCTGCCCGCAGCACCAGCCGCTTCTCCGGCCCTTCGGCCACCGGGTCCGGCACGAAATGGAAGCCCTCCACATGCCCGACCGGGTGCCCTTCCACCACGACCTCGTTGCGCAGCGTCACGGCGGACAGCAGTTCCTCGCCGGCGCTTTCTTCCAGCCGGCGCATCAGGTGCGCCGCGCGGCGGTCCACGAAGCGCGCCGTCAGCCGCTCGTGCAGCGCATCCGACAGCAAATCCTCGACCTCCCGCGTGCGGCGCTGCCAGGCGGGCGCGTCGGCGACCCAGTCGGTGCGGGCGGCGATGTAGGCCCAGACGCGCACGCCGGACAGCCGGGCCATCAGCGTGTCGATGTCGCCCTCGGTCTTCGACAAGCCGGCGATCCCGGCATCCAGCCACGACTCCGGCACGCGGCCGTCGCGGGCAAGATGAGTGAACACCCGGGCGCACAGCCGCGTATGGGTATCGTCCGTCAGCTTGCGGAAATCCGGGATGCCGCACGTCTCCCACAACAGCCGGACCCGCCTGCGGCCGCGGGCCAGGTCGCGCACCTCCGTCTCCTTGGCGAGCGCCACAAGGGTTTCGAGGTCCGTCGCGTCCGGTCCGCGCACCAGGCCCTGCCGTGGCGGCGGCGCCTGCAGGCTGAGCAGCAGCGCGTCCAGGCTGGACAGGTCAAGCCCGGCGTTCCGCCAATACAGCTGCTCCAGCGGCTCGAAGCTGTGCCCCTCGACGGCGCGCACCATCTCGTCGTCCAGCGGCGGGCAGGTTGCCGTGGTGCCGAAGGTGCCGTCGCGCATCCCGCGGCCGGCGCGGCCGGCGATCTGCGCCAGCTCGGCCGCCGTCAGCCGGCGTGGGCGATGGCCATCGAACTTGGACAGCCGGGCAAACGCCACGTGATCGACGTCCATGTTCAACCCCATCCCGATCGCGTCGGTCGCGACCAGGAAGTCCACCTCCTTGTTCTGGTACAACTGCACCTGCGCGTTGCGGGTGCGCGGGCTGAGCCGCCCCATCACGACCGCGCAGCCGCCGCGCCGCCTGCGGATCAGCTCGGCGATCGCATAGACCTCCGCTGCGCTGAACGCGACGACCGCGCTGCGCGGCGGCAACCGCACCAGCTTGACCGGCCCGGCATAGGTAAGCTGCGACAGGCGCGGCCTGGTTTCGATCTCCGCCTGCGGCACAAGTCGCTGCAGCAGCGGCCGGATGGTTTCCGAGCCGAGGAACATCGTCTCCACCAGTCCGCGGGCATGAAGTAAACGTTCAGTGAACACATGTCCGCGATCAGGGTCGGCGCAAAGCTGGATCTCATCGACGGCGATGAACTCCGCCGGCATGTCGAGCGGCATCGCCTCCACGGTGCATGAGAACCAGCGTGCGCCGGGGGGCACGATCTTTTCTTCCCCGGTAATCAAGGCCACCTGGCGCACGCCCTTCTGGGCGACCATCCGATCATAGTTCTCCCGCGCAAGCAGGCGCAGCGGGAAGCCGATGATGCCCGAGCCGTGGGCGAGCATGCGCTCGATGGCAAGATGGGTCTTGCCCGTGTTGGTGGGCCCGAGCACCGCCTTGACCCGGGAAGGGAAGCCAAGCATGTCCCCATGCTTGGTCGGCCCGCGGCGGAATGCAAGGCCCGGCTGCAGTGCGCGCCGCCGCATCACAAGGCAGGATTCAGCTTGCCATTCCGTAATCTATTCGCAACAATCACAGGATAGAACATACTGATGCCGATCCATGTCGCGAGGTGCGTTTGTTTGACCGTCGGCTGAACTGCCTCGCAGAACCGCGAACGCCGGCGCTGCCGGTGCATGCCTGGCGGCCAGAAGGGTTGGAGGCTGGTCTGGCGGGCCTCGATCCCGCGCAGGCGGCGTTTCTCCGCACCGGCGGCTTCACGGCCGCCGCGGGGGAGCTGATGCTGATCCCGGGGCCTGGCGGCGTGGCCGGCGCGGCGCTGGGCCTGGGCGCGGACCGCTCCCCCTACACGCACGGCCATCTGGGCATGGCCCTGCCAGAGGGCGCCGCCTTCCGGCTGGAACCCGGCGATTTCGACATGGACGGGGCCGTGCTGGGCTTCTGCCTCGGCGCCTACCAGTTCACCGCGCTGTCGAAACCCAAGCGGGGTCCGGCCACCCTGGCCGGCGCCGAGCCGCATGTCACCGCGCTGTCCACGGCGCGCGCCGCATGGCTCGCGCGGGATCTCATCAACACGCCGGCCAACCTGCTCGGCCCGGCCGAGTTGGCCGACGCGGTGCTGGCCGTGGCGGCCCGGCATGGCGCCCGGGGCGCTCTGATCGCCGGCGACGCGCTGGCCGCCGAATACCCCACCGTTGCCGCCGTGGGCGCCGGGTCCGACCGGCCGCCCGTCGTGGCGCGCTTCAGCTGGGCCGGCTCGGGCGTCGATGAACACGCGCCGACCGTGGCGCTGTGCGGCAAGGGGGTGACGTTCGACACCGGCGGCTACGACCTGAAGCCGTCGTCGGCGATGCTCCGGATGAAGAAGGACATGGGCGGCGCGGCGCTGATGCTGGCGCTGGCGTCGCTGGTGATGGACGCGGACCTGCCGGTGCGGCTCGAGGTGTGGATCGGCTGTGCGGAGAACATGGTTTCGGGGCGCGCGATGCGTCCGCTGGACGTGCTTCGCACCCGCCGGGGCCTGACGGTCGAGATCGGCAACACGGACGCCGAAGGCCGCCTGGTGCTGTGCGACCTGCTGGCCGAGGCGTCTGACCGCGGGCCAGACCTGCTGATCGATGCCGCGACATTGACGGGCGCCGCGCGGGTCGCTTTGGGACCGGACCTGCCGGCGCTGTTCTGCCCTGACGATAATCTGGCCGCCACGGTGATGGAGGCCGCAGAGGCCGCGCACGACCCGCTTTGGCGCCTACCTTTATGGTCCGGTTACGAATCGTGGTTGGCAAGTCCGACCGCCGATCTAAGCAACGTCTCCGGGAAACCATCCGCGGGTGCAATCGTTGCAGCGCTGTTCCTTCAGCGATTCGTCGCCCCGGCCACCCCGTGGCTGCACCTGGACACCTATGCGTGGAACGATCAGACCCGTGCGGGCCGTCCGGAAGGCGGCGAAGCCCTCGGGCTTCGTGCTCTTTTCAACACGATCAGGAGATTAAAACGAATTCATTCCCACTAGTTCGCCTGAATATGTGAAGCTCACGCATCAACGGCGGGACTGCATTGTTCGGACGGCACTAGCAACATTCCAAATCACCACCAGTTATCCACTACGAAAGACGCCACGGCGCCGGTCCGCACCGGTCCGGCCACACATAGAAAGGATTTTTTCATGGCAGCAGCTTCAGCGACCGATCACATGGTCGGCATCCTCCGCGACACCATCGTAGCACTCGTCCGCCGCGACGGCCCCGATCTCTCGGCCCGCCAGCTCGGCGTGTTCCTCACCTGTTATCTGCAGGACGGCGCCCACACCGTCCGTGGCCTCGCAGCGGACCTGAACGTGTCCAAGCCCGCCATCACCCGCGCGCTGGACCGGCTGGGCGAGCTTGACCTGGCCCGCCGCAAGGTCGACCCGATGGATCGCCGCAGCGTGCTGGTCCAGCGCACCCTCAAGGGCCAGGCCTTCCTGCGCGACCTGCGCTCGATCATGGCCGAAGCCGGCGCCGCCTCGAAGAAAGCCGCCGCCGCCAGCAACGTCGTCGAGCACGCGCCGCGTCGCGCTGCCCGCGCGTAGTGGCATCCGCAGGGTCCGTCGTGCAGTCGCGCGACGGACGGATGGGCCGGCGCAACGGGCAGCACAGCCCGGCCGGAGCGTCTAGGGCATGATCGCTTCAGGTAGATGAAGCGATCCTGCTCTAGTCTGTTGATTAAGAACGCGGAATCTCGTTTCAGGTCCAAGCAACCTGAAACGATACCGCTCTAGCCGCCTTTGACGCCGCCAGCGGTCAACCCGGCCACAATCTCCTTCTGCATCAGCAGCGTCAGCAACAGGACCGGCAGGGTGACCATGAGAGCTGCCGCCGCCAGCGGCCCCCAGCTGACCTGCTCGAACGTCAACACGTTGTAGACAGCGACCGGCAACGTGCGCGTCTCGCGGCCGGCCAGCACGATGCCGAAGATGAAGTTGTTCCACGAGAATATGAACGCCAGGATCAGCGCGACCGTGATGCCGGGGCGCGCCAAGGGCATGGCCACGTGCCGGAACGCCTGCCAGATCGTGGCGCCATCCACCAGCGCCGCCTCCTCCAGCTCGCCCGGCAGGCCCTCGAAGAACCCGATCATGATCCACACCACGATCGGCACCGTGATGACCAGGTGCGTGATGATGATGGGCGCCAGCGTGCCCGTCAGCTCAAGCCACTGGAACAGCAGGAACAACGGGATCAGATAGGACAGCCCCGGCGTGATCCGTGCGATCAGGATCAGCAGCGCCGCCCGCTGCGCCCGCGCCTTGGCAATGCCGTATCCCGCCGGCACGCCGATCAGCAACGCCAACCCGGTTGCACTGAACGACACGATTACCGAGTTCAGCGTGTAGTTGACGAAGTCGTTCTTGCGGAAAACGTCCAGAAAATTCGCGAATGTCGGTGGATTCGGCACGAACACCGGGGGAAAAGCCGTGTTGTCCACCTCGTTCTTGAGGCTCAACGACAGCATCCACAGGAACACCAGCAGCGCCGGCGAGATCAGCACGAACACGCTGGCATAAAGCCCGATGCGGCCCAGCAGCTTGCGCGCCTTCCAATTGGTCATACCAGCCGCCCCTTCTGCCGGAAATACAGCATCATCAGCGTCACCAGCAGCACGATGCCGAAGAACACCACGACGATCGCGGAGGCGTATCCCATGTCGTAGAAGCTGAACGCCTCCAGATACAGCAGGATGTTCAGCGTCTCGCTCGATGTGCCCGGCCCGCCGTTGCTGATCACGAAGATGGTGTCGAAGGCCTTCAACGCGTCGATGCCGCGGATGACGGCCGCCACCATGATGAAGGGCCAGACCAGCGGCAACGTGACATGCCAGAACACCTGGAACGGGTTGGCGCCATCCAGCACCGCCGCCTCGTACGGGTCCGTCGGCAGGCTCGCCAGCCCGCCCAGCACGATCAGCATCACCAGCGGCGTCCATTGCCAGGTCTCGACCATGACCAGCGTGGGAATGACGGTCGAGCTGGCATAGACCCACTCGGACGGCGGCAGCCCCATGCTGGTCAGCAGGTAGTTCAGCACGCCCAGCTGCGGATGGAACATCATCGTCCATACCAACGAGATTGCGACCGGGGTGGCCATCATCGGCATGATGAAGATGGTGCGCGCCAGGCCCCGCCCGGGGAAGTTGCGGTGGAAGCACACCGCCGCCGCCACCCCCAGCACCACCGGCAGGAACACCGACAGCGCCGTGAAATACAACGTCCGGACGACTGCGGACCCGAACCGCTCGTCCCCGAACATGCGGGCGTAGTTCTGCAGCCCGATGAACGTCCGCTCCCCGCCGATGTGCCAGTCATGCACGGACATGAACAGCGTGAAGGCCCACGGGAACAGGATGACGGCGCCGACGACCAGCCCCGCGGGCACGATGAACGGCCAGTACTGCCGCGCGTAGTTGCGCCGGCGCCGCGCCGTCGCCATGGCGCCGGCCGCGCTGACTGGAAGCGTCGCGTCCATCGTTCCCCCGTGTTCTTGGGGAAACCCTACAGGACGAAGCGTTGCAAAGGGAACACTTCGTGTTTGACGGCTACGCCACGAAATCCACCTCCGGGACCGGCTCCCCACGCGCCACCAGCACGATGTTCCGCAGCCAGTGCCGGATGCCCTTCGCCGAGTTCTCGAACGCGACCGAGGCGCAGTGCGGCGTCACCACCACATTCGGCAGATGCAGCAGCGGGTTGTCGGGCAGCGGCGGCTCCGGGTCGAACACGTCGATCGCCGCCGCCGCCAGATGCCCGGACTGCAGGGCGGCCACCAGGTCCGCCTCCACCACGATGCCGCCGCGCGCGACGTTCACCAGCACGCTGCCGGGCCGCATCGATGCCAGCGCCGCGGCCCCGATCATCCCACGGGTTTCCGGCGTCAACGGACAGGTCAGGCACAAGAAGTCCACCTCGGGCAGCATCGCCGCCAGCGACCGGTATTCCACGCCCAGCGCCGCCTCCGTCGCCGCCGCCACCGGCCGGCGGTTGTGGTACAGGATGCGGCAGCCGAAGCCTGCAACGCGCCGGGCCACCTCCGTCCCGATCGCGCCGAGCCCGACGATGCCCACCGTCTTGCCGGACAGCAGGATGCTCTGCCGCCACACCTCGTTCTTGGCCCATCGGCCCTCGACCAGCGCGTTGTGCGCCATCACCACCCGCCGCCCGGCCGCCAGCATCAGCGCGACGGCGAACTCGCCCACCGGCACCGCATTGCCGCCCGTGGTGCGCGCGACCTTCACGCCGCGCGCCCGTGCCACGTCGAGGTCGATGTTCTCGACCCCCACGCCCCACTTATGCGCCAGCTTCAGCTTCGGCGCCGCCTCCAGCAACGACGCCGGCAGGCCTTCGTCCCAGAACACGACGTAGTCGGCGCCGGCCAGTTTCGCCTTCAGGTGCAAGGGGTCGACGGTGTCCGTCGTGCTCAGCGCGAACCCGGCCGGCAGCTCGGCGCGCACGATCGCCTTCAGCTCGTCGTTGATCGGCTGCAGCACAAGGATGGTCTCGGTCATCGTGAGTCCTTCATCAGCCGCGCCGCCATCACGCCGATGGCGACGCACGTGAAATGCGTGTTGGCCCGGCAATCTCCCGGCATGATCGACGCGTCGGCGATCCGCAGCCCGTCGATGCCCTTCACCCGCAGGTCCGGATCGACCACCCCGCGCGGATCCTCGTAGGCGGTCATCCGGCAGGTGCCCGCCGCATGCTGGATGTCCGAGGCCTCGGTCAGCAGAATGTCGTCCAGCGCATCGTCGTGCAGCCGCAGCACCTCCGGAAACGGCATCCCCGTCTCTGCGAAGGTGATCGGGTCGGCGATTGCCTGGATTGCCGGATGCGCCGCCAGCACGGCCAGCCGCCGCACCGCATCCCGCATCCGCAGCCGGTCGCGCGGGTCGTCCAGCATGTTCTCGTCGATCAGCGGCTGCGCCGCCGGGTCTGCACTGGCAAGGGTCAAGGTCCCGCGGGAGAACGCCTGGTACAGCGCCGCACCGACGCCGCCCATGCCGCTCGGCCGTCCGCCTTCGCCCAGGCCGCGATGATTGAAGCCAATCAGGATCATGTCGCGCCGCCCACCGCCGCCGAGCCCGGACGTGTAGGTGACGCAGCAGTTCGTGTGCCGCTGATCCGGGTCCCGGCACTCCTGGCCGGGGCGCAGCGGCAGGGTCATGCGCACGATCGGGTGGTCCATGAAGTGCCGCCCGACCGCCGGCAGGTCCCGCACCAGCGCAATCCCCAGCGCCGCCAGGTCGGCAGCGGCCCCGATGCCGGACCGCAGCAGGATCGCCGGCGAGTGCACGGCGCCGGCGCACAGCAGCACCTCCCGCGCCGCGATCACCGTCCAGCCCTGCCCCGGCAGCAGCACCCTTACGCCGACAGCGCGGCCATCCTCGAGCACCACCCGGTCCACCAGCGCATCGCCCCGGATTTCGAGGTTGGGGCGGCCGCGCGCCGGCTCCAGGAACGCCTCGTTGGTCGAGATGCGCCGTCCGCCGCGGCTGTTGATCGGATAGCAGGACACGCCCTCGCCGCCGGGTCCGTTCAGGTCGGGGTTCCACGGGTACCCGGCGCCCAGCGCCGCATCGCGCAGCGCGCGATCGACCGGTCCCCACGCGCCCTGCGGCGCGCGATAGACCGGGATGGGGCCGCCCGGCCGGCCTGCCTCCGGGTCATCCTCGAACGCGTCCATCAGCGGCAGCACCTGCTCCGCCGCCCAGCCCTCGCACCCCGCCTCGGCCCATTCGTCGAAGGCGTCGCCCACGCCGCGGATGGCGATCTGCGCATTGACCATGGACGAGCCGCCCAGCCCCCGGCCGCGCCAGTAGAATTTCAGCGGCTGCAACCGGGTGCGCCGGGTCATCAGACCGGGCCACTGCCACAATGCCTGATGCGCCGGGTCATGCATGAAGGGCACGATGTTGGCGCTCCGCATCGCCGCCGGCGCATCATGCGCGCGCCAGTCGCGGCCCGCCTCCAACAGCAGCACGCGGCGCGCCGGGTCCACGGACAGGTGCGCCGCAGCCGGCGCCCCGGCCGATCCGCCGCCCACCACGATCACGTCATACATCGCCGTCATCGTCCAAGCATGTCATGACACGCAGTATGCACGGCACGATCATGAGCGCCTACCTGGCCCCGGAGGGCCTGGAAACCACGTTGG
>JAYUCA010000017.1:0-7024 GCA_043740535.1 Rhodospirillales bacterium
GCTACACCTGGGTTCTGGGACCACGACTCGTTCCCATCGCCGTCATCGCGAGCCCCTTGGCGAAGCGATCCAGGGGCCGCACGCACCGCTATCGGCCCCTGGATCGCCGCGCCGCAAGGGCGGCTCGTGACCGGAAAGAATAACACGAACGCTTTGGCACAATACGGTCCCGCTGATCAGTGATCCAGCCGCCTGACGAAGTCGATCGTGGCCTCCGCGGCGCCGTGCTGCATCAGGTCGTTATGCCCGGCCTCTGGCGCCTGCCACAACTGCTTCGGGTCCGGGGCGGCCCGGTAGAGCGCCTGGCCGAGATCAGGGGGCACGATCCCGTCCCGCAGACCCTGCAGGATCAAAATGGGCGCCTGGACCTGGCCGATGCGGGACAGCGAGTCGAAGGGGTCCCGCAACAGCAGATCGACGGGGAAGATGCGGAACCGCCGCCGCGCGATGTCGGCGATGCTGGTGTATGGGGACTCCAGGATCAGCGCGTCGATCGGGGTTTCGCTGGCCACGCGGACGGCGACGCCGGTGCCGATGGACTCGCCGTAGACCAGGCGTTGCGGCCGTGGGCCCGGCTGGGCATCCAGGAAGGCGATGGCGGCCCGGGCATCGAGGGCAAAGCCGGCCTCGGACGGCGTGCCGGGGTTGCCGCCGTAGCCGCGGTATTCCGTCATCAGCACGCCCCAGCCGGCGGCGGCGAAGCGGCGGATGCGGGGGCCCCGGTTCCCGAGGCTGCCGGCGTTGCCGTGGAAATAGACGAGGATGGGGCGGCCTTCGGGCGGGGGCAGATACCACGCCAGCAGGGCCAGGCCGTCCGCGGTCTGGAGGGTGACCTCCCGCAGGCCGGGCGCCCCGGCCCCGGCCAGCACGGGGCGGGCGGTATCGGGCACGAACAGCATGCGTCTTTGCGCGGCGTAGAGGATGGCGGCGCAGGCGAGATAGAGCAGGGCGGCCGCGGCCAGAAGTGTCCAGAGCATTCTTGCCGATCTCAAACCAACGACCTGGGCGTTTCCAAAAGGTGTTCGTGCATGGGGCGGGTCCTTCGATGGGCGGGTTCTGGCAGGCTAGGCCGGGTGTGCGGCTTGAGGAACCGTCGCGATGCTCGCTATTGCAGCATTTACCGGGTAAGGGGGACGGGTTTTCCCTCCGGCCACGGCAATCCCCTCATGCTGCAAATCGACGACCTCGTCTTCAATGCCTGGGGACGGCGCTTTTTCGACCGCGCCACCGTCACGCTGCCCGCCAACGCCAAGGTGGGGCTGGTCGGGCGCAACGGCGTCGGCAAGTCCACGCTGTTCAAGCTCATACTCGGTGAGCTGATGCCCGATGGCGGCGATCTCGGCATGCCGCGCGGCGCCCGCGTCGGCGCCGTGGCGCAGGAGCACCCGGCGACCCCGGTCAGCCTGCTGGAGACGATCCTGGAGGCGGACGAGGTGCGGCACGAACTGCTGCAGGCGCTGGAGACGGCGGAGCCGGAGCGGATCGGCGACATCTACATGCAGCTGGAAGAGATCGACGCGGACCGTGCGCCGGCGCGGGCCAGCGAGATTTTGGCGGGGCTGGGGTTCTCCACCGAGGACCTCGGGCGCGCGATGTCGGAGTTCTCCGGCGGCTGGCGGATGCGGGTGGCGCTGGCGGCGGCGCTGTTCTCGGAACCGGACATGCTGCTGCTGGACGAGCCGACGAACTACCTGGACCTCGAGGGCGCGATGTGGCTGGAGGCGCGGCTGCGGAAATACCCGAAGTCGGCGATCATCATCAGCCATGACCGGGAGTTGCTGAACAACTCGGTCGACTTCATCCTGCACCTGCATGACGGCAAGCTGGAGCTGTACACGGGCGGCTATGACGACTTCGAGAAGCGCCGGGGCGAGAAGGCGCGGCTGCTGTCGGCATCCCGGGTAAAGCAGGAAGCCGAGCGTGCGCATCTGCAAAGCTTCGTCGACCGGTTCCGCGCCAAGGCCAGCAAGGCGGCGCAGGCGCAATCCCGCATGAAGCGGCTGGCGAAGCTGCAGCCGATCGAGGCGATCATCGAGGAGCGGGTGGCGCCGTTCACGCTGCCGTCGCCGGAGCGTCCGCTGGCGCCGCCGCTGATGCGGCTGGAGGCGGCGTCGGTGGGCTACGGCGGGGAGCCGATCCTGCGCGACCTGAACCTGCGGCTGGACGTCGATGACCGGATCGGGCTGCTGGGCGTCAACGGGGCGGGCAAGTCGACCTTCGCGAAGATGGCGGCGGGCGCGTTGAAGCTCGCTGCCGGGCACATGCAGCGGGAGCGGCGGATCAAGGTCGGCTGGTTCCACCAGCACCAGATCGAGGCGCTGGACCCTTCGGACACGCCGCTGGACATCATCCGGCGGGAGCGGCTGGAGGACAGCGAGACGTCGCACCGGTCGCGGCTGGCGTCCTGGGGCATCGGGTTCGACAAGCAGTCGACGACGGTCGAGAACCTGTCGGGCGGGGAGCGGGCGCGGCTGCTGCTGAACCTGGTGGCGATGGCGGCGCCGCATCTGCTGATCCTGGACGAGCCGACGAACCACCTGGACATCGACAGCCGCCGGGCGCTGCTGGATGCGCTGAACGACTACCAGGGCGCCGTCATCCTGATCACGCATGACCGGTCGTTGATGGAGCTGGTGGCGGACCGGCTGTGGCTGGCCGCCGATGGGACGGTGGCGCCGTTCGAGGGCGACATGGACGATTATGCGCGCTTCGTGCTGGACCGCGCGAAGGGCGGCGCGGCGCCGACGCAGCTTCGGGACGCGAAGGGCCGGGGCGGACTGAGCCGGGCGGAGCAGATCAAGGCGAGCAAGCAGAAGAAGAACAGGAAGGCGGCATGACCCAGGACGAGTTGACGGCATGGGCGCTGAAAAGCGGCTGGCAGATGATCGGCGGCCACCCGAGCCTGACCAAGCCGTCGAAGCCGAAGGAGGCCATCGTGCGGATGGTGCTGAAGACGACGGTGGTGAACGTCGAGGTGAAGAAGCCGGCGGGGAAGTGGGAGAAGATCAGCGGCGAGGCGTATGCCAAGGTGATCGCGGACGAGGAGACGGGCGTGCCCGGCGGGCTGCTGCTGGAGACGATCCCGGGGTTCCGGATGCTGATGCAGGAAAACCGCGACCGGCAGGTTTTCGCGGGCTTCGGGGGGTAGTCACCCGGCGCGCGGTCCTCGCGCCCCGTCATCCCCTTTCTTGACCCGGGGATCTCCTGGGCGTGACGCTCGCTGTTCCAGTGGCGACGAGATCCCGGGTCAAGCAAGGCCCGGGGGATGACGTATGTAAATGGCGAACCACTCCATGCCGATACGGCTAGATCTCTAATTCAGGCGGGAGCGGAGTTCGTCCATCGCGAGGCGGGTGCGGAGGGCGGCGTCGCCTTCGGGCACCAGTTCCAGCAGGCGAGCGTAGCAGCGCAGCGCCGCCGCCACCTGGTCCAGCCGCTGGTGCATCTGCGCGGCCTCGCGCCACAGCACCGCCACGTCCGGCGCGATGCGGAGCATGTCGAGCGTGCAGGCCAGGGCCGACTCGACGTCGCCCGCGGCCAGGCGGCGGGCCCGGATGTTCTCCTGCAGGCGCAGCAGCACGCGGCGGGCGGGCATGGGGGCCAGCACGCCGGGGCGGAGCTGGGCGCCCGGGCCTTCGATGCGCTTCAGCAGCGCGCGCAGGTCCTTGGAGTCCAGCGGCACGCCGCCGGCGAACACGTCCAGGATCGTCTTGTGCGGGGCGGGCTGCGGGCGGCCGCGCACCGGCTCGCCTTCGAGGGCGAGCAGGAAATGGCCGGGGAAGTTGACGCCGTGGGCCTCCCATCCGATCGCGCGGGCGCAGTGCAGCCATAGGATGCCCAGCGCCACCGGCAGGCCACGGCGGCGGCCGATGACGTGCAGCAGGTTGGCGTTGGCCGGGTCGTCGTAGGTCTCGACGTCGCCGGAATAGCGGTGGCGGCCGGTGATCAGCCCGGCCAGCGCCCCGGCGCGGGCGGCCACGTCATGCCTGGGGATGTCGTGCGACACCGCCACCGCGTCGCGGGCCAGCTCGCTCAGGTGCGCGCTGGCGGCGTGCCAGTCGGCGTCCGGCGCGTCGATGCGGGCGAACTGGAGCGCTGCGCCCGCGATGTCGATCTCCACGTCCGGCAACTGGCCGATGGCGTCCAGCGCCGAACGCGGGTCGGACATCGCCTACTCCGCAGCGGCAGCGACATACAGCGTCTTGCCCTTCTCGACGAACTCGGCCTTCTTGGCCTCCAGCCCGGCCAGGCGCTCGGCGTCCTTGCGGATGTCCTGGCTGATCTTCATCGAACAGAACTTCGGCCCGCACATCGAGCAGAAATGCGCGACCTTGTGGGCGTCCTTCGGCAGCGTCTCGTCGTGGAACAGCCGTGCGGTGTCGGGGTCGAGGCCCAGGTTGAACTGGTCCTCCCACCGGAAGTCGAAGCGGGCGCGGCTGATGGCGTCATCGCGCAGCTTGGCCGCGGGGTGGCCCTTGGCGAGGTCGGCGGCGTGGGCGGCGATGCGGTAGGTGATGACGCCCGTCTTCACGTCGTCGCGGTTGGGCAGGCCGAGATGCTCCTTCGGCGTCACGTAACACAGCATCGCGGTGCCGAACCAGCCGATCATCGCGGCGCCGATCGCGGATGTGATGTGGTCGTAGCCCGGCGCGATGTCGGTCGTCAGCGGCCCCAGCGTGTAGAACGGCGCCTCGCCGCATTCCGCAAGCTGCTTGGTCATGTTGACCTTGATCTTGTGCATCGGCACGTGGCCGGGTCCCTCGATCATGACCTGGCAGCCGCGGGCCCAGGCGACCTTGGTCAGCTCGCCCAGCGTCTCCAGCTCGGCGAACTGGGCGGCGTCGTTGGCGTCGGCGTTGCAGCCGGGGCGCAGGCCGTCGCCGAGCGAGAAGCTGACGTCATACTTGCGCATGATGTCGCAGATCTCGTCGAAGCGCTCGTACAGGAAGCTTTCCTTGTGATGCGCCAGGCACCAGCGCGCCATGATGCTGCCGCCGCGGCTGACGATGCCGGTGACGCGCTTGGCCGTCAGCGGCACGTGGGCCAGGCGGACGCCGGCGTGGATGGTGAAGTAGTCGACGCCCTGCTCGGCCTGCTCGATGAGCGTGTCCTTGAACACCTCCCAGTCCAGCTTGTCCGCGTCGCCGCCGACCTTCTCCAATGCCTGGTAGATCGGCACCGTCCCGATCGGCACCGGGGAGTTCCGCACGATCCAGCCGCGGATGTTGTGGATGTTGCGCCCGGTCGACAGGTCCATGACCGTGTCGGCGCCCCAGCGGATCGCCCAGACGAGCTTCTCGACCTCCTCCGCGGCGCCGGAGGTCACGGCGGAGTTGCCGATGTTGGCGTTGATCTTGACCAGGAAGTTCCGGCCGATGATCTGCGGCTCCAGCTCCGGATGGTTGATGTTGGCCGGGATGATGGCGCGGCCGCGGGCGATCTCGCTGCGGATGAACTCGGGGGTGACGAAGGCGGGCAGCTCGGCGCCGAAGCTGTTGCCGTCCTCGATCAGGGCGGCGGCCTCGGCGTGCGCCTGGGCGCGGCCGTGGTTCTCGCGGTGGGCGACGTAGATCATCTCCTCCGTGATGATCCCGGCGCGGGCGAACTCGTACTGGGTGACGAGCTGGCCGGGGCGGCCCTCCAGCAGGGTCTGCGGGGCGGGGCACGCGGGCACGAGGCGATCGACCGGGACGTAGCCGTTATCCGCTGCCGTCACGTCGCGCGGGGCGGCGGGGGCGTGGTCGCGCTTGGCGAGCCAGGGGGCGCGGATGGCGGGCAGCCCGGCGGCCAGGTCGATGGCGGCATTGACCTCGGTGTAGGGGCCGGAGGTGTCATACAGGCGCAGCGGCGGCTCGTTGGCGGAGGGGTCGAGCACGATCTCCCGGAAGGGCACGGAGATGTCCGGGTGGCCCAGCGGGCTGGTGTAGATCTTGCGGGAGCCGGTGATGGGCCCGGTGGTGACCGCGCTCGGCTTCTGTTGGTAGGTCATGCGACGCCCCTCGTTGCCTTCGGTCACGGGCGGGGCGGGGATTGTGCGCGGTCCCGTCCCTACGCCGGCATGACCCGGATCAGGTTAAACAGGGTCACCGCGTTGCCCCAGGTCGGGACGGGCGGACTCTCAGCCCCCTAGCGGGGCACCCCTCGGATGTCGGCGACGGTCGTCGTTTCCGCGGGGGAAGTCAATGGATGAGCCGCGGGGGTAGTGGGATGAGCCGCGGCGTCAGCTCGCGATCTGCTGTTTCATCGCCGCGATCAGGGCATCGAGGTTGTTGTTGTTGCGCGACAGATAGGCCGCGTAGTCCGAGCGTTGCGTCAGCCGCAGGCTGGTCCCCTCGGCGACGACATCGACGATCCTCGGGCGGCCGCCCACCTGGTTCACGACCCACTGCACGTTGTTCGGCTGCTGGTTGGGGCGGACGATGGTGGTGCCGACCAGGATGTCGGTGTCGCGCTGGGTGGTTGTCGTCGGCGCGAAGGTCACGCCCTGAAACTGGCCCAGCTTGCTGGAGATGTTGTTCAGCAGCACGTCGTGGAACAGCTTGCCATACTGCTGCTGCTGCTCCGGCGTCGCGGTGCGCCAGAACCGGCCCAGGCAGAAGCGCGCGATGCCGTCCACATCGACCGCGGTTTCTATGACCGGCGACAGGCGCTGGCGTTTCGCCGGCAGGTCGCCGGCGCTGTTTACGATGCCGACCAGCTCGGCGCCGAGCCTGACGACGAAGCCCGTGGCCTCGGTGGTGGTTTGCGCCCAGGCGCGGGGGCCTGCGGCGAGCAGCAACCCGGTCATGGCGGTGCAGACGAGCAGATGGCGTCGGGTGAGCATGGCGGATCAGCGCTCTCGGTGGTGGGTGCGTCGGGTTAGCGAGTTACAACAGCATGACGGCCGGCACGAGTCTTGTGTGCACGGCGGATGGACGATAACGACGCCGTCCACGGAATGTTGCATCCTGGCCGCCGCCCATGTGGTGCGGTATGTAGAGGTTTGCGCCCTGCCATTTCCACGCCTCCACCATAGATGACAGCA
>JAYUCA010000018.1:0-13000 GCA_043740535.1 Rhodospirillales bacterium
ACCCGATCGACCGTGGATCGCTTCGCAAGGGCTCGCGATGACGGCCGGATGTGTGCCTGAACGCTTGTACCAAGGATATCGAGCATTGACCGGTCCGCATCGTCACTGCGAGCTCTTGCGAAGCAGTCCAGGGCGGCCAGACCTGATCTATCTGAAACGAAACCGCTCCTGGTTCCTTGGTCCGCATTCGCTATGTGGGGTGGTGGAATACGAAGTTGTGTTCCACCCTACGGTTTTGGAGGGGTCCTGACCTTTGGCGGTTGGTGTGTGGCTACCGGGTGGGGCGCGGCGGCTGGACTGTGTAGTCGTAGAAGCCGCGTCCCGTCTTCCGGCCATACCAGCCGGCTTCGACATACTTCACCAGCAGCGGGCAGGGCCGATACTTGCTGTCGGACAGGCCGTTGTGCAGCACCTGCATGATGCTCAGGCAGGTATCGAGCCCGATGAAGTCAGCCAGCTCCAGCGGACCCATCGGGTGGTTGGCGCCCAGCTTCATGGCGGTGTCGATCGCAGAGATGCTGCCCACGCCTTCGTACAGCGCGTAGACCGCCTCGTTGATCATCGGCACCAGAATGCGGTTGACGATGAACGCCGGGAAGTCCTCGGAGACCGACGTGGTCTTGCCCAGCCGGGCGGCCAGCGCCTGAACGGCCTGGAAGGTGGGCTCGTCCGTCGCGATGCCGCGTATGACCTCGACCAGCTTCATGACCGGGACCGGGTTCATGAAGTGCATGCCGATGAACCTGCCGGGACGATCGGTGCTGGCGCCCAGGCGCGTGATGCTGATGCTGCTGGTGTTGCTCGCCAGCATGCAGTCGGGCTTCAGGTGCGGGATCACCGCCTTGTAGATCGCCCGCTTGACGTCCTCTTTTTCGGTCGCAGCCTCGATCACGAAGTCGGCATCGGCGAAGGCGGCATAATCGAGCCCGGTCGTGATGCGGGACAGCGCGTCCTGCTTCTGCTCGGCGGTGACCGCGCCCTTCGCGAGCTGGCGGTCCATGTTGCGGGCGATCGTCGCCTGCGCCTTCTCCAGCGCCTCGGTCTTCATGTCGATGATCACGACCGGCAGCCCGGCCATCGCGCAGACATGGGCGATGCCGCCGCCCATCTGTCCGGCGCCGATGATCCCGATCCGTTCGATCACGGGGGTCGCCCGTTGCAAATCCGCCGTCCCGGGGGCGGCCGACGTCGCCACATTCACGCCGGACGCTCCAGCTCGGCCTGCAGTTCCGGCAGGATGGTGAACAGGTCGCCAACCAGGCCGTAATCCGCCACCTGGAAGATCGGGGCGTCCTCGTCCTTGTTGATCGCCACGATGACCTTGCTGTCCTTCATGCCGGCCAGGTGCTGGATGGCGCCGGAGATGCCGACCGCCACGTAAAGCTCGGGCGCGACGATCTTGCCGGTCTGCCCGACCTGGTAGTCGTTGGGAACGAAGCCCGCATCGACCGCCGCGCGGGACGCGCCGACGGCGGCGCCCAGCTTGTCGGCGATCGGTTCGAGCAGCTTGAAGTTGTCGCCGTTCTGCATGCCCCGGCCGCCGGAGACGACGACGCGGGCCGCCGTCAGTTCTGGCCGCTCGCTTTTGGACAGGTCGGCGGACACGAAGCGGGATTTCTCGGGCTGGTCCGGCAGCGCGACAGGCTCGATCGAGGCATGGCCGCCCTCGGCCGGGACCGGGTCGAAACTGGCGGCCCGCACGGTGATCACCTTCTTGGCATCGACGGACCGGATCGTGGCCAGGGCGTTGCCGGCGTAGATGGGCCTGACGAAGGTGTCCGGCCCCTCGACCGCGGAGATGTCGCTGATCGGCTGCACATCCAGCAGTGCGGCAAGGCGGGGCATCACATTCTTGCCGATGGCCGTGCTGGCGGCGAACAGGTGGTCGTGGTGGCCCGCCATCTGCACCAGCAGCGCCGCCAGCGGTTCGGCCAGGGCGTGCGCGAGGATGGGGCTGTCCGCCACATGCACCTTCGTGACGCCAGGCAGCCGGGCGGCGGCGGCCGCGGCCTTGTCCACGCCGTGCCCGGCGATCAGGACATGCACTTCGCCCAGTTTGGTCGCCGCGGCGACCGCGCTGCGGGACGGCTGCTTGATCTCGCCGTTTTCGTGGTCGAGGAGGACCAGGGATGCCATCGTCAGATCACCTTCGCTTCTGTGCGGAGCTTCTGCACCAGTTCAGCCACCGAGCCGACCTTCTGGCCGGCCTGGCGCTTTGCCGGCTCGACCACGCGGATGAGTTGCAGGCGAGGGGTGGGGTCCACGCCCAGCGCATCCGGCCTGATCGTCTCGATCGGCTTCTTGCGGGCCTTCATGATGTTGGGAAGGCTGGCATAACGCGGCTCGTTCAACCGCAGGTCCGTCGTGATGACGGCTGGCAGGTCCAGCGACAACGTTTCCAGGCCGCCATCGACCTCCCGCGTCACCGTCAGCGTATTGCCCTCGATCGTCAATTTGCTGGCGAAGGTGCCCTGTGGCCAACCGAGCATGGCCGCCAGCATCTGACCGGTGGCGTTCATGTCGTCATCGATGGCCTGCTTGCCCATGATGATCAGCCCGGGCTGCTCCTTGTCCGCAAGCGCCTTCAGCAGCTTCGCCACTGCGAGCGGTTGCAGCTCCACGTCCGTCTCGACCAGGATGCCGCGGTCCGCGCCCATGGCCAGGGCCGTGCGGATCGTTTCCGCGCAGGCGGCGACGCCCATGCTGATGGCGACGATCTCGGTGGCGACGCCTTTTTCCTTCAGGCGGACCGCTTCCTCGACCGCGATCTCGTCGAAGGGGGTTCATCGACATCTTGACGCCGGCCGTCTCGACGCCGGTGCCGTCCGACTTCACGCGGACCTTCACGTTGTAGTCGACGACCCGCTTAACGGGGACGAGTAGCTTCATGGATAGCCGCCAATCACTGTGAGCATCGGGCATGCCCGCGACGGGACGGCCGATTCACAGAACGCCATATCGCGCCGCGACGATAAATGCCAGGGGCCTGCTCAGCCGGTCCGCAGCGCCAGCAACAGCAGCACGAACAGGATCAGGGTCAGGCCCTGGAGCATGACGCGCCAGCGCATCAGCGCATTGGATCGGCCGGGGTCGCCGGCGCCTTTCACAATGCCGATCATGCCGGCGAACAACGTGCCGAGCGTCGCCAGCATGGCCAGCGCAGTAAGGATCGTAAGCAGCGTCACCATGACGTGTAGATGGCCTGCATCCGGACGATGTCATCCCCGGGTCTGCTTGACATGGGCAGTGACCGGGTGTTGGACGCCCCGGATGCGGATACGAATGTGCTGCCTTCTGCTGATGCTGGTGGGATTGCCGGGGTCGTTCCATGCAGGTGCGGCGCAAACTGCCGCCGCTGCCCCCACGACACCGGCATCGAAGGCAACGCCTGCCGTAGTGGGGCCGGCACAGGCGCAACAGGCGCTCGACCTGTTACGGGACGACAAGCGGCGTGCCGACCTGGTTGCCACGCTCGATGCGATCGTGAAGCTGTCAGGCGCTCCGGATGCAGCAGCCCCAGCGGCGCCCTCGAGCAGCTTGCCGCTGGAGCCGGACAGTCTTGGCGCCCAGGTCATCACGCAGGTCAGCACGGTGCTGTCCAGCGCCGGGTCGCAGTTCGTCGCCTCGCTGCGCGCGGTGAACGACCTTCCGTTGCTATGGCGGTGGGGGGTCAGCCAGGCGACCGACGCGGATGCCCGATCGAGGATCGTGAATGCCGCGTGGACCCTGCTGGTCGTCCTGGCGGCGGCCCTGGCCGCCGAGCGGGGTGGCCTTACGGTCCTGGCCCGGCTGCGGCGCGCCGTTTCCCGCGGCGTCCATGGCGGCCGGCCCGTGGCTCCATACGACCTCGGGCCATCGACCAGCGAGACCGAACAGTCCGCCCGGGCTCTCCGGCTGCAACGGGCGCTGCAATCGTTGAAACGGCTGCCGTTCCTTCTCGCCTGCCTGGTCCTGGACGTCGTGCCCATCCTATTGTTCGGGCTGGTGAGCAACCTTCTGCTGGGCACGTCGCTCGGCGAGCTGGCCTCCACGCGGGGGACGATCCGGAGCGTGGTGTACGCGTATCTTGCCGGGCGCCTGGTGCTGGCCGTCGCGGCGATGCTCGTCTCGCCATCCGGCATCGAACACCGCCTTGTGCCGGTGTCCGACTGGATGGCCGAATTCCTGACGCGCTGGACGCGCCGGATCGCGATCATCGGTCTGACGGGGTATGCGTTGGCCGAGGTGGGCCTGCAGTTCAACATGTACCGCACCGCCTACGACGCGCTGCTCAAGCTGTCCGCGCTGTTCGTGCACGCCTGCCTTGTCGTGGCGGTGCTGCAGGCGCGCGAGCCTGTCGCTCGACGCATCCACGCCCGGCACGGCGCCAAAGGCTTCTGGCCATCGGTGTTGAACCGCCTGGCCGGGATCTGGCACCTGGTGGCGGTGTTCTACATCGTCGCGCTTTGGCTGGTCTGGGCCGTGGAGCTTCGGAACGGCTACATCCGGCTGATCTATTTCTTCGTGACGACGGTGGCGGTGCTGATCGGCGCGCGCCTGATCGCCGTGGTCCTGCTTGGCAGCCTCGACAAGGCGCGGTTCCTGCCTGCGCTTGCGTCACGCTATCCGGGGGCGGAGGCCCGCGCCAACTTCTACTACCCGGTGCTGCGCGCCATACTGATGGCGATGGTCGGACTGGGGACGCTCATGGGCCTGCTGGAGGTCTGGGGCGTCGGTGTCCTGGGGTGGCTGGCGGTCACGGGGTTGGGCGGGCGGACCATGTCGGCGCTCGTGCTGATCGGCGTCACCGTCCTGTTGTCCGTGCTGCTGTGGGAGGGCACGAACACCGCGATCGAGCTGCATCTGGCAAGTCTCGGCCAATCGGCGCAGGTCGCGCGCGCCGGGCGGTTGCGCACGCTGCTGCCGATGCTTCGCACCACGCTGCTGGTGACGATCCTGGTGGTTGCCGGGCTCATGGTGCTGAGCGAGATCGGGGTGAACATCGCGCCGCTGCTGGCGGGGGCCGGGGTGCTGGGCATCGCCGTCGGCTTCGGGTCGCAGAAACTGGTGCAGGACCTCATCACGGGCCTGTTCCTGCTGCTGGAGAACGCGATGCAGGTGGGCGACGTCGTGACGCTGGGCGGCCTGTCCGGCACGGTGGAGGCGCTGTCGATCCGGACGATCCGGTTGCGCGCGATCGACGGGGCGGTGCACATCATCCCGTTCAGCGCGGTCACCACCGTGACCAATCAGACGCGGGACTACAGCTATGCCGTGCTGGATGTCAGCGTGGGGCTGAACGAGGACGCCGGGATGATCACAGGCGTGTTGAAGGATGTGGCGGACGCAATGAGGCAGGAGCCGCGCTGGCAGAGCATCGTGCTCGAGCCGCTGGACGTGATGGGTGTGGAGAAGTTCGTGGACCTTGCATGGATCATGCGCGTGCGGATCAAGACCCAGCCCTCGAGCCGCTGGGCGGTGGCGCGGGAGTTGAACCGGCGGATCAAGTTCCGCTTCGACGAGTTGGCCATCGAGAGCCCGTTCACCAGCCACCGGGTGCTGAGTTCCAACCCGCCTCCCCCGGCAGCCGGGGACCCTGAAGCCCCGGGGGCCGCGGCATGACCGGGTGGGCAGACGACCTGCGTGCCGACGCGTTCGTGTTTGCCCGCGGCCCGGCGATGCAGGCGGCGCTGGAGGCCGAAGGGCTGGCCGGCTGGCACGCGTTCGCCCGAAGCTGGGACAACCTCGGCATGGACACCTACATGGCGGATGGCGGCCGCTACCGGAAGCGCCGGCATGCGGCGTTTCATGCGACGCCGGCGGGTGCGGTGCGCAAGCCGCACCAGCCGCATTACCAAAGCCGGGACTACAACGCGCTGAACGGCGGGATCGCGCGCTGGTTCGACCCGATCGAGCCAGAGGTGGCGGACAGCCCGGCGTTCCGCAGCATACTGAGGGTATGCACCGGCCTGTTCGACGGCCTGACGCCTGCGCCGGGCTGGCACGTGGAGGCCCATCAGTTCCGGATCGAGGCCCGCCCTGGCCTTGCTGGCCAGCCAACGCCCGAGGGGATGCACCAGGACGGCGTCGACTGGGTGCTGGTGCTGATGGTCGGGCGGCAGAACATCGCGTCAGGCACCACCACCATCCACGGCCTGGACCGCCGCCTGCTCGGCAGCTTCACCCTCGATGCGCCCATGGACTCGGCGCTGCTGGACGATCACCGGGTGTTCCACGGGGTCACGCCGGTGCAGCCGCTAGACCCGGTCCACCCCGCCCATCGCGACGTTCTCGTGGTCACCTACCGGCGGGAGAGCCTGGCGCCGGGCTGATTGCGGCCTGTCCGGGTCCGCCCCCATGGGCAAGGTCAGCACGGCGCGCAGACCGGGGACCGACGGACACAGGGCGATGGCGCCGCCGTGCAGCTGGGCAACCGCGCGGACCAGCGTGAGACCCAAGCCGAAGCCTGGCGTGTTGCGCGCCGTTTCGCCGCGAAAGAACCGGTCCGTCGCGTGGGCGACGTCGGACGCCGGAATGCCGGGGCCGCCGTCGATCACGCTCACGCAGGGCATGCCGGCGGCACGGTCGCAAACAAGGCGGACCGTGCCACCGGGCGGGGAGTATTTGATGGCGTTGTCGAGCAGGTTGGCGATCGCCTGCTGGATCAGCTCCCGGTCGCCGCTGATCCAGATGGGTTCGGCTGCATGCAGCACCAGCGTCAGCCCGCGTTCCTCCGCGACGGCGCCGTAAAGCTCGGCCAGGTCCTGCAGCAGCGGCGCGAGATCGAGCGAGGTGAAGGCCGACCGCCGGGCGCCGGCCTCGATCTCGCTGATCCGCAGCAGGGCCTGGAACACGGCGGTGATGCCATCGAGGTCGGCGATCGCGCGGCGGATCGCGCTTTGCTGTTCGGCCGGGTTGGCCGCGTGGTCGGCCGCATCTTCCAGCCTGGCGCGGGCACGCGTGATGGGCGTCCGCAGGTCGTGGGCGATGGCGTTGGACACCTGGCGCACGCCGTCCATCAGCCGGACGATGCGGTCCAGCATGTCGTTGATCGTTTTCGCGAGCCGATCGAACTCGTCGCCGCGGCCGGACAGGCGGACCCGCGGCGAGAGGTCGCCGGCCGAGATCGCGGCGGCCGTTTCGGACACATGCGACAGCATGCGCCGGAACAGCCGTTGCACGGCGATGCCGCCCGCCACGCTGAGGATGCCGATCAGGATCAATGCCCAGGCGAGGGTCTCGGCCAGCAGGTCCCGCAATGCGGCGCGCGGCTGGACATCGCGTCCGACGAGCATGGCGTAGCCGCCCGGCAAGTCGGATCGGTGCAACCGGGCCAGGCTTGCGATGCCGTGGCGCGTCACGGGACGTTCGTAGATCCGGCCGGTTTCGGTGACCTCGGCGGGCCACGCAGCGAGGTTGCCCGTCAGTGGCCGGCCCTGCGGATCCATCACGAGGTAGATCGCATCGTCGTCGACGTTGCCGGCCAGCCGGTCGTCGATCGTGGCCAGCAGCGCCTTGGCGCCGCCATCCTGCCACCGCTCGGTCAGGCCGATCACATCGACCTGGATCGCCGCATCGATCTGGCCATCCAACAGGCCCAGGATCGTGGACCACAGAATGACGACGAGGGCCAGCGCGCTCAGTCCGAACAACCCGGCATAGCCGATCGCCAGCCGGACGCCGGCAGAGCGCAGGAACTGCCGGATGGCGGCCAACTAATCGGCCCGGAGCATGTATCCGGCGCTTCGAACCGTGTGGATCATCGGCGCGTCGAACGGCTTGTCGATCTTCTGGCGCAACCGGCTGACATGCACGTCGATCACGTTCGTCTGGGGGTCGAAGTGATAGTCCCACACGCCTTCCAGCAGCATGGTGCGCGTCACCACCTGGTTGGCGTGCCGCATCAGATATTCCAGCAGCCGGAACTCGCGGGGCTGCAGCTCGATCTTCTGGGCCTGCCGGCGGACCGTGCGGGACAGCAGGTCCATGTCCAGGTCGCCGACCGCCAACCTGGTTTCCGGCCCCGTGTTGCGGCTGCGCCGGGCCAGCGCCTCGACGCGGGCAAGCAGCTCGCTGACGGCGAACGGCTTGGTGAGGTAGTCGTCGGCGCCGGCCTTCAGGCCTGTCACCCGGTCATCGACCTGCGCCATCGCCGACAGGAACAACACCGGTGTCGGGTTTTGCTGCGCCCGCAGGGTTGCCAGCACCTGCAGGCCGTCGATGCCGCCGGGCAGCATGCGGTCGAGGATGATGGCATCGAAGGGGGTTGCCGTGGCCATCGACAGGCCGTCCCTGCCGTTGCCGGCGTGCTCGGCCGTGTGCCCGGCCTCCCGCAGGCCCTTCAGCACGAATCCCGCGACGTCCGCGTCATCTTCGACGACCAGAATCCGCATGGCCGCTAGCCCTGCTGCTCGGCCGGGCGCCGTCCGACGACGATGCCGAGATCGAGGTTCTGCCCGCCGCGGCGGATGGTGAGCTTCACGGCGTTGCCGGGCGGCGTTGCGGCCACCGCCTTGATCAGGCCCTGCGCCGTGTCCACCCGGTTGCCATCGACCGCCATCACGACGTCCCCGGGACGCAGCCCGGAATGCGCCGCAGGGCCTGCCCGGTCGATGTTCGCGATCGCGACGCCCGTGTTGGTGCGCGGGCCGCTTCTGCCCGGCACGTCCTGCACGGAGACGCCGAGCCACCCTCGTTCGATGCGGCCCTTGTCGCGCAGGTCGGCGACGATGCGGGACGCTATCTCGCTCGGGACGGCGAAGCCGATGCCGACGGAGCCGCCGGTCGGCGAGACGATCGCGGTGTTCACCGCGATCACCTGCCCCTCCATGTTGAAGGTCGGTCCGCCCGAGTTGCCCGGATTGATCGGGGCGTCGATCTGCAGGAAATCGTCGAAGGGCCCGGATCCGATGTCCCGCCCGCGGGCGGAGACGATGCCGGCCGTCACGCTGATCCCGACGCCGAACGGGTTGCCGGCGGCCAGGATCCAGTCCCCGACCTCCACGGTCCGGCTGTCGCCCCATGCGACGTAGGGCAGCGGCGTGGGGCTGCTGACGCGGATCACGGCGATGTCCGTCAGTTCGTCGCTGCCGACCAGCTTGGCCGGCAGCTCGGTCCCGTCGGCCAGGGTGACGCTGATGCGGCTTGCGTGGCCGACCACGTGGGTGTTCGTGACGATGATGCCGGATGGATCGATGATGAAGCCGCTGCCGGCGCCCACCACCGTGTCCCGGCGGCCGCGGAGGCGGTCCCGCAGGCCGCGCAGCTCGGACGGCGCTGCCGATTGCGGGTCAGCCCCCTGCTCAATGACGGAGATGTTGACCACCGCCGGCACGACGCGCTTGACCAGCGGGGCGAAGCTGGTCGGCGCGCCGCCGCGGGCCGGGCCCAGCAGCGGGCTTTGCGCCAGGGTCGGTGCGGCGGTGCATCCTGAGACCGATATGGTCAGGGCGATCAAGGCGGGGCGGAGCATCCAGCAAACCTCCATGCATGCCATCATTGGGCGCAGCCTGCGTAAGATTCAATGCGCTGGCGGGCGCTTTGTCGACGGGGCCGATGGGTTCTCCGGCCAATCGTGCCGGGGATAGCGTCCGCGCATGTCGCGTCTTGCGTCCGACCAGGCGCCGCGCCAGAAGCCCGGCAGGTCGGCGGTCACGGCGATGGGCCGTCCGGCGGGGGACAGCAGGGCGAAGCGGAGCGGCACCTGGCCGTCGGCGAGGGTCGGCGTGCGATCGAGGCCGTAGAAGTGTTGCGCCTTCGCGCTGGCGACCGGCACGGCCTGAAGGTAATCGATTGCGGCGCGTCCGCCGGGCAGCGCGATGTGGGTGGGCAGCAGCTTGTCGAGCATGGCCAGGTGCTCCCAGCCCAGGTGGGTCCGCAGCAGCGCCGTCAGATCGAGGCCGGCGAGGTCGGCCAGACGTCGCAGGCCGGCGATGTTCGGCGCGAGCCAGGTCTGCGCCGAGCCGGCCAGTGCGGCATCCGACAGGTCAGGGGTTGCTGGGTTCAACCCCTGCAACAGGACGGCGCGGGCCTGGAACTGGCGCGCCGGTTCGGTCCAGGGCAACGCGTTGGGGATGCGGATCGCGGCTGCCGCGAGCACGCTGGCGGTCTCGGCCGGGTCGGCATCCAGGGTCCGGTCATCGAGCACCAGGGCGCCCAGGCGGCGGCGGCGGCGGGCGAGGACGGCGCCGCTGGCCGGATCGAAGCCGTTTTCGACGGTTTCGGTGATCCGCGCCGCGATGTGGGGGGGCAGATCCGCGAGATCGAGCGTCGCTGCAAGCCGGATCAGCGACGCGCCCTTGGGGTCGAGGGCTGCCACGACCAGGAACGGCGCGTTGGACAGGGCATCGCCGCGGGGGAGTTTTGCGCCGCCGCCGCCGCTGAAGCGGAAGCTGCCGGGTTCGCGGCGCTGGGCGATCCGGTCGGGAAAGGCCGCCGCTAGCAGGGGGCCGGGCTGGCCATCGGCCGTGGCGCGGGTCCGCAGCCGGCGCCGGTATTGCGCCGACTGGCGCCCGATGCGGGACAGCGTGGGCCGGTCGGCCTCGACGAGACCTTCGAGCGCGTCCAGCCGGATGCCGATGTCGGCGGGGACGTCCCGGCCCCTGAGGGGATCGCGTTCCTCCAGGATCGCCGCGATGTCGGCGGCCCGGGCGGATTCTTCGGGCGTCCGTGCGGCCAGCATCATCGCGGACAGGCGCGGGTGACCGCCGAGGGCGGCCATGCGTCGGCCCAGCGGGGTGATCCGCCCTTGATCGAGCGCGCCGAGCGTGTCCAGCAGGGCCGCTGCGGCGGCCAGCGGACCCGCCGGCGGCGGGTCCGGGAAGGGCAGATCGCCCGGGGCGGTTCCCCAGGCGGCACAGTCCAGGACCAGGCCGGACAACTCGGCCTCCAGGATTTCGGGCCGGTCGTAGCTTGCCAGGCCGCGGTGCATCGCGGCGGTCCACAGCCGGACGGCGACACCCGGCGCCTCCCGCCCCGCCCGGCCGGCCCGTTGCTCGGCCGCTGCCCGGCTGATCCGCACGGTGGCCAAACGGGTCAACCCCGTGCCTGCATCCAGCCGCGGCGCCCGGCGCCAGCCGCCATCAATCACGATGTGGACACCGGGCACGGTCAGCGACGTCTCGGCGATGCTGGAGGACAGGACGACGCGGCGGCCGGCGGCCGGGCGGAGCGCCAGGTCCTGCTCGGCTGCCGGCAGTTCGCCATGCAACGGCAGCACGAGGGCGCCGCAGCCAGCCAGAGCCGCCTCGGTCCGACGGATTTCCCCCATGCCCGGCAGGAACGCCAGCACGTCGCCGGGATGGCGGGCCAGCGCCGACCTGATCGCGCCGGCCATGGCGGCGGGCAGATCGCGCGGGTCCATGATGTCGCGCGCCGCGTGCTCGATCTGGACGGGGAACATCCGGCCTATGCTCTCGATCACCGGGGCATGCAGGATGGTCGACAGGCGCGCGCTGTCCAGGGTGGCCGACATCGCCAGCAGGCGAAGCTCCGGGCGCAGCATGCGTTGCAGGTCGACGCAGAAGGCAAGCGCCAGGTCGGCGTCCAGCGTGCGTTCGTGCACCTCGTCCAGGATGACGGCGGCGACGCCGTCGAGCGTGGAATCGGCGACCAGGCGGCGGACGAGCAAGCCTTCGGTGATGACCTCGATGCGGGTTTCGGCGGATACCGCGCTGTCGATCCTGGTGCGGAAGCCGACGGTCTTGCCGACCGGCTCGCCGATCAGGCTGGCCATCCGGGTTGCGGCGGCGCGGGCCGCGAGGCGGCGCGGCTCGAGGACGAGGATGCGGCCGTCGCCGCGCCAGGGCGCGTCCAGCAGCGCCAGCGGCACGAGCGTCGTCTTGCCGGCGCCGGGCGGGGCGACCAGTACTGCGTTGCCTTGCCCCAGGGCCAAAAGCAGTTCGGGCAGGGCGTCGTTGACGGGCAGGTCGGCGTGCATCGGTTTATACCAGAACTCCGTACAACGTCATTGCGAGCCCCTTGGCGAAGCGATCCACGGCCGCGGGATCCGTGGGGCCCGGGATCGCCTCGCCGCAAGTGCTGCCCGCGATGACGGGTCATGGTCCCTGAGGCTTGCTATTAGATAGCCGGGCAGGGTGTTGCGCGATATATGCGGCGGGATGATCGGCAAGACATGCCTCGTTCTGATCCTGGCAGCGCTGGCAGGCCCGGCCGCCGCGCTCGAGAGCGCCCTCGTGACCAGCGATCGGGTGACGGCCAGCCTGGTCAGCGACACGGATGCCGTGCGGCGCGGCGAGGCGCTGCATCTGGGCCTGAGGCTTCGCATCAAGGCGGGTTGGCATACGTACTGGAAGAACCCGGGCGATGCCGGCGCCCCGCCCGAACTGACGCTGACGCTGCCCGCAGGCGTCACCGCGACCGGCATCGCCTGGCCGGCGCCGCTGCGGCTGCCGGAGGGTCCGCTGATGACCTACGGCTACAGGAACGAGGTCATCCTGCCAGTCGTCGTAACTCCGGCCGATGGCGCGCTGACGGTCGAGGCGTCGGCCACCTGGCTGGTGTGCGAGAAGATCTGCGTGCCGGAAGAGGGCCGGTTCCGCCTGAGCATCCCGCACGGCGCGCCGTCGCCGTCCGCGGAGGCGCCGCTGCTGCTGGCCTCGTTGGCCCGGCAGCCCAGGCCGTCGCCGTTCGCGGCCCAGATCGCGCCCGATGGCACGCTGTCGTTGTCGGGCCGCGAGCTGTCCGGCGTGACCGTGCGGGACGCCTGGTTCCTGCCGTCGGAGGCAGGGCTGGTGGACCAGGCGGATGACGCTTCGGTCAGGGATGGACGCGTCCTGATCCCGCTGAAACCAACGAGCGGGTTCATGCCTGCGTCACCGCTGGAGGGCGTCGTCGTGCTGCGCGACCCTGGTGGACAGGAAAGCTATTTCAGCGTGACGGCGGCCCCGGGGGGCGAGGCCGCCCCGGGCGGTGCGCTGTGGCAGACCCTGCTGCTGGCGATGCTGGGGGGCTTGATCCTGAACCTGATGCCCTGCGTGTTTCCGGTGCTTGCGCTGAAGGC
>JAYUCA010000019.1:0-29388 GCA_043740535.1 Rhodospirillales bacterium
GACGGTCGTCTTGATGTCCGCGCCGCCGAACAGGATGCTCTGGCCGCCGCTCGATATGGTGCCCACGGAGGTGCTGGCGCCGGAATAGACGACCTGCAGACCGCCATTCAGGATCGTGGCGGCCTTCGCGAAACCGCCGGAAAAGACGTATTGCAGGCCGCCGCCGCTGATCGTGGTGGCGGTATCGATGCCGCCCGAGATGAGCTCGACGCCGCCGCTGCTGATCGAGCCGCCGCCCGCGGCGCCGGCGAGCATTTTCTCAACGCCCTGATACAGCACGACCGTGCCCGTGCCGCTGCCGCCGTCGATGTCCTGCTCGCCGCTTGCGCTGATGGTCGTGCCTGCCGCGGCGCCATCCGCGTTGACGGTCTGCACGCCCCCGCTGGAGATCAGGGTGTTGACGGCGTGACCGACTGCCTCGACGACTTGACGGCCGCCGAACAGGATCGTGGTGTTGGTGGCCGTGCCGGTGTAGGCGACCGACATGACCGCGCCGGTGTAGCTGCCGCTGCCCCGGTATGTGCCGTCGACCGTGGCGCCGGTCTCGCTGCCGGCGAAGACGTCTTCCTCGCCGCCATACCATACTTGCGTGCCGGTTGCCGTGCCCCGGGCGTAGACGACCAGCTGGCCGCCGACGACGATGGTCGTGGCGGATGCGGAGCCGCCGCGCGCGATGGCCAGTTCATCGGGTCCGGTGACGTTGACGCCGGAAACCGAAGTGCCGGAGCTGATCGTGGTGATGGTCATCGGGTGTCTCGCTCATGGACGGCCGCAAGGGGGCGGCGGTGTGGAATGGGACGACGGGGGCGGGTGTTGCCGCGCCCTTCGGTCAATGGAGGGCGGCTGGCCGGCCGGGCAGCAGGCCCGGAATGCGGGCGATGGCGGCCTTCACCTGGTCAACGGTGATCAGGCGGGTGCATTCGAACTGGCGCGGCGTGTCTGCGTGGCGCGGGCACCACAGGAAGTCCTTGTGGTCGAACCGGACCCACTGGTCGTTCCAGCAGGAGTTGCAGGCGTGGTAGTTGACGACGCGGAACGGAGTCGTGAATTCGTTCGTCGGGTGGGTGAAGCCGCTGATCAGCACCGTCGGCGCCCCGGCGGCCCAGGCGAGCCAGGACAGCCCGCTCGACAGGCCGATGAACGCGGAGGCGTGGCGCAGCCAGCGGGCGCGCTCGGTCAGCGGCCGGTCCCCGGTTTCATCCTCGGCGCCGTGCGGGATGTGGTTCCAGACCAGGCCGCCGCCGTGCACCGGTTTCTGGTCGATGCAGATGACGCGGTAGCCCTGCTGTTTCAGGAAGGCCACGACGTCCCGCCAGCCGTTCGGGTTGTTCCAGTATTTGGCCTGGCTCGAGCTTTGGGCGGCGATGCAGACATAGGGTTCGTCGATCGGCCGGGTTTCATCGGGCAGGGCCAGCATCGGCGCCTGCTCGGCCGGATCGACGCCCAGGATGTAGGCGGCGGTGCGATGCAGGCCGACGGCGCGGAAATCGACCGGCTGCCAGGTGAAGTCGGCGTCGTCGAAGAACAGGCCCAGGCAATAGCTGGCGTAGAACTGCTCGGGGCGGACGTCCTCGTGGCCGATGAAGGCGATGTGGGGATAGGCGTCCTTCAGCACCGGGATGATCAGCGGCGACATCGCGCAGGTCAGGCGGCAGCCATGCACCTCGGCGAAGCGTGCGGCGTAGGGGAACCAGGCGAGCACATCGCCCAGCGTGCCGATCGGAAACTGGATCAGCACGTCTTCGCCCGCAGCCGAATAGTCATGGCGGAAGACGAGCGTGCCGGCCGACCAGACCTCGATGCTGCAGCGCAGGTAGTATCGCTTGCGGCTGCCGACGTTGGCCGATTTCAGCTCGGTCTCATAGAGGATGTTGCCGGTGTCCAGGTCCCGCAGACGGATCTGCCAGTCGCCTTCCGGCAACAGCACCCGGCAGCCCAGGTTGAAGTCGTAGCGGATGCCGCAGGGGCCCTGCCGGGTCGGTTGGGCAGCGGGGGGCGGGTAGGCGCCCGTGTCCTTTGCCGCCGTTGGAGCCCGGCGCGGCGGTGGCGGCGAACCCTGATCGAGCGTTGGGACCACCGGCGCCGGGATGGGCGTGACGGGGACCGGGATCGTGGCACGGATATCGGTGAATGGCGCGGCGCCGACGTCGAATTCATCGACTTCAGCACGGAGTTCGACAAGATTTTCCAAGTCGGTCCTCGTCTCTGGTGCGTGACCGAGGCGCTGCTTGGGGCAGTCACCTTCGATATCCACAGACTAGGGGGCGGCGGTTAAGAAAACGGGAACGCGGGGCGTGAATTGCGGGATCGATACTGGTGCGGTCTATTGGTTTGCCGACCCGGTTGCGCTTGGTGTGCCAGTTGCGACGGGATCCGCGGGTCAAGAAAGGCCCGGGGATGACGTGCGGTTGCGGCCCGGGGATGACGTGGGTCCTGGGCCGCCGTTCAGCGGCGGTACGGCAGGGGCAGCAACGTCCGGACCGGGACCTTCCGCAGGCCGGCGCCGGTATCGACGATGACGAATGCGCCGGCGTCGAAATCCACCAGGTTCTCGCGGCATGCGCCGCAGGGCGACACGACCGCGATGTCGCGGTCGGATTCCTCGGGTTTCGGATGCCGGACCGCCACCGCGCAGTCGATCGTGCCGTCCCCGTCCATCATGACCCGGCCCAAGGCCACCGCCTCGGCGCAGATCGCAAGCCGCCCCACCGTGGCGCCCAGGTGGATTCCGGTCCAGATCCGACCATCGCGGCCGCGCAGCGCAGCCGCCACCGTGTGCCAGAACGGCTGATAGTGCTTCAGCAGCACGGCACGCGCCGCCTCGACCAGCGCCTCGTCGGCCGGGGTGAGCGGGACGGCGCCGGAGAGTTCCGGCGCCGGGACGTCATCGAACATCAGTCCGCCGCGTCGGCGTCCTCGTCGGACGGGGGGGCCAGCATCGAGTTGGCCACCACGCCGGACTGTTCGCGCACCTTCAGTTCAATCGAGTCGGCCATTTCCGGATGGTCGCGCAGGAACTGCTTTGCGTTCTCCCGCCCCTGGCCGATCCGAGTGCTGTCGTAGCTGAACCAGGCCCCGGACTTCTCGACCACGTTGGCCTTCACCCCCAGGTCGATCAGCTCGCCCACCTTGCTGATGCCCTCGCCGTACATGATGTCGAACTCGACCTGGCGGAACGGCGGCGCCAGCTTGTTCTTGACCACCTTCACGCGGGTCTGGTTGCCGACGACCTCTTCGCGGTCCTTGATCTGGCCGATCCGGCGGATCTCGAGGCGGACGGAGGCGTAGAACTTCAGCGCATTGCCGCCCGTCGTCGTCTCGGGGTTGCCGAACATCACGCCGATCTTGAGGCGTATCTGGTTCAGGAAGATCAGCATCGTGTTGGACTTCGACACGCTGCCGGTCAGTTTCCGCAGCGCCTGGCTCATCAGACGCGCATGCAGACCGACATGGGTGTCGCCCATCTCCCCTTCCAGCTCGGCGCGGGGCACCAGGGCGGCCACGCTGTCGATCACCAGCACGTCGATGGCGCCGGAGCGCACCAGCGTGTCGCAGATCTCCAGCGCCTGCTCGCCGCCATCAGGCTGGCTCAGCAGCAGGTTGTCCACGTCGACCCCTAGCTTGCGCGCATAGATCGGGTCCAGCGCGTGCTCCGCATCGATGAAGGCGCAGGTGCCGCCGCGCTTCTGCGCCTCGGCGATCGCATGCAGGGCGAGCGTCGTCTTGCCCGAGCTTTCCGGCCCGTACACCTCGAGGATGCGCCCCCGCGGCAGCCCGCCGATGCCCAGCGCCAGGTCCAGCCCGAGCGAGCCGGACGGGATGGTCGCGATCTGCTGGTCACCAGCCTTGGCGCCCATCCGCATGATGGAGCCCTTGCCGAAAGCACGCTCGATCTGCGTCAGAGCGGCGTCGAGCGCCTTGTTCTTTTCCATGTCAGGCCCCTGCTCAACGACGGAATCGCGCCGCTTGTGGGGACCATCGTATCCGGCGGACGCCAAACTGACCACGGCCATGTTGCCCTCTTTTGCTGTGCGCCGCGATGAAGCGGCTTGTTAAGGATGTGAACACCATATGTTCCGACTTACCCACAGACAAGAACAAAATACGAACATGACGAAATCAGACCTTGTCTCGCAACGGCCCCTCAGCGCCGGGCAGCTATCCCTTTCAGGCGCCAGACGTAGGCGATGATCTCCGCCACCATCTTGAAGTGCTCGGCCGGTACCTCCGCATCCAGGGGCACGTCATACAGCGCGCGCGCCAGCGGTGGGTTCGGGACGATCGACACGCCTGCCTTCCGCGCCGCCTCGCGGATGCGCGCCGCCATCTCATCCACCCCTTTCGCCACCACCCGGGGCGCCGACGCCCCGCCACGCTCATAGGCCAGGGCCACGGCGTAATGCGTGGGGTTGGTGACCACCACCGTCGCCTTGCCGACGGCCGCGATCATCCGTCGGCGCGCACGGGCCAGACGAAGCTGACGCAGCCGCGCCTTGATGCGCGGGTCGCCGTCGTTCTCCTTCTGCTCCTGCTTCAGGTCTTCCCGGCTCATGCGCATGCGCTGCGCGAATCGATACCGGGTCCAGCCGGCGTCGAGCAGCGCGATGGCGCATTGGCACCCCAGCACCAGCAGCACCAGGTGCACCAGGTCGCGGGCGAACTGCTCCATCAGGATGGAGATCGGCCACACCAGCGCGTGCTGCGTCTGCGGCCAGGCGCCGCTCAGCGCCGCCCATGCGGCCCAGGCCAGCACGCTGAGTTTGGCGAGCGCCTTCAGCGACTCGATCGCGTTGTCCAGGCCGAAGACGCGCTTCAGGCCGCGCCGCGGGTCGAGCCGGGCGAGATCGGGCATCAGCGCGCCGGTCTTCGGCACGAAGCCGCTTTGCAGCAGCACGGCCAGGCTGCCGGCGGCCAGGATGAGCAGCAGCAGCGGCCCGGCCGCCATCATCGCGGCGGCCGACGCCCGGTGCAGCGCCGTCTCCGGCCCCGCGCCCAGGTCCAGCAGCATGTCCCGCAGCCGCACGCCGAAGCCCGTTATGACAGGTGGCGCCGCCAGGGTCAGGAACAGCGCTGCCGCCCCCAGCACGGCCGCCACCGTGACCTCCCGCGAGATCGGCGCGTCACCCTCGTCCCGCGCCCGTTGCAGCCGGCGGTCGCTGGCGGCGAGTGTGCGGTCCTCTTTTTCCGCCATCGGCCTACAACCCCGGGAGCATCGACCACGCCGCGGTCATCGCCTCGGTCCAGGCGCCCAGCAGAGGCCCGGCCAGCAGGCCCAGCATGACGACGCCGCCCAGGATCTGGCCGGGGATGGCCACGCTGAACACCTGCAGCTGCGGCACCAGGCGCGCCAGCAGGCCGAGCGCCGCCTGCACCAGCAGCCCCGCCAGCAGGAACGGCGCGGCCAGCCGGACCGACAGGTCGAGCGACGACGACACGGCCTGTTGCACCACCTCTGCCAAGGGCCCGGCGGGCATCACCGCGCCGGGGGGCACCACCTGGTAGCTGTGCGCCAGCGCGGTCAGCGGCAGCGCATACAGGCCGGTCGACAGCACGAGGACCGGTGCCATCATGCCCAGCACCCGGGCGAGCGCCGAGGACTGGCCGCCCAGCGCCGGGTCAGGCTGCACGACGCTGCTGAGGCCCATCATGGTGGAGGCGACGGCGCCGGCCATCGATAGCGCCAGGGCGGGCAGCCGGGCCAGCCAGCCCAGCGCGGCGCCGGCCAGCAGTTCCGCCGCGACCATGCCGGCGCCGCCCCACCCGGCCGGCGTTTCCGGCACCAGCGGCGCGATGGCCGGCAGCAGCAGCAGGCTGAGCGCCAAGGCGAGGCCGGCGCGGATGGTGGGCGGCAGCTCCATCTCGCCGAGGCCCGGCAGCAGCATCACGGCCGCACTGGTCCGGCACAGCACCAGCGCGAAGGCGAAGGCGAGGCTGGGCAGTTCGGCAAGGTCGGTCATTGACCGCCGACGGTCACCAGGCGGTCCATCATCGACTGCGTGTAGCCGGACAGCTGTTGGGTCATGAATGGCCCCAGCATGGTGAGCGCTGCGCCCAGCACCAGCAGCTTCGGCAGGAACACCAGCGTGGGTTCGTTGATCTGGGTGACGGCCTGCAGCAGCGACACGAGCAGGCCCACGACCAGGGCGGCGACCAGCGGCGGGCCGCCGAGCTTGACGATCAGCCACAGCGCCTCCCGCAGCGCCGCGGCCGCCTCGATCTCCGACATTCAGATCGGCATCCGCATGATGTCCTGATAGGCCTGCACCACCTTGTCGCGGATGGCGACGGCGGATTGCAGCGCCAGCTCGGCGCGGGAGACGGCGGTCGCGACCTCGGTGACGTTGCCGCCGCCCTTGATGGCGCGGACGGACTGGGCGTCTGCCTCCGTGCCTGCCGCGACGATGGACTGCATCGCCTGGCCGAGGGCTGCGCCGAACCCGGCGCCACCGTCGCCGCCGCCCGCCACGCGTTCGTACGCCTGGGCCACGCCGGCCGGGGTCACCGTCAGGATGGGCGTCGTCATTTCAGCAGGTCGATCGTGCGGGTCAGCATGCTGCGGGTGACTTCGAGCACGTTGAGGTTTGCGCTGTAGCTGCGCTGCGCCTCCCGCATGTCCATCACCTCGATGAAGCCGTTGACGTTCGGCGTGCGGACGTAGCCCTGCGCGTCGGCGGCGGGATGCGAGGGGTCGAAGCGTTGCGGCAGCGCTGCCTGGTCGGGCGCGATGCTTTTGACGCGCACGGTGTCGGCGCCCAGGGTCCGGTCCAGGTGGTTCTCGAAGGTGATGACCTTCCGGCGATACGGTTCCGCGCCGGGGCTGGAGCCGGTGGTGTCCTGGTTCGCCAGGTTTTCCGCGATGACGCGGAGGCGCGCGGTCTGGGCGTCCATGCCGCGGGCGGACACTGCGAGGGCGGTGGAGATGTCCATCGGTCTAGCCCGGACGGCCCAGCGCCAGGCGCATCATCGACTGATATTTGTGGTGCAGGTTCAGCACCATCGCCTGCACGCCGGACGTATCGGCCACCTTGCTCAGCTGATCCTCGAGCGAGACGCCGTTGCCGGCGGGCGTTTTCTCGGCCGGGCGCCCGATGGTGGGCCCCGCGCCGCTGCCGCCCGGCGACAGGTGCCGCGCCGAGGTCAGCGATAGGCCGGATGCGGCGAGGGTGGCGGCGAAGGGCGCAAGGTCGCGCGGCCGATAGCCGGGGGTGTTCGCGTTGGCCACGTTCTGCGCCAGGATATGCTGGCGGTGGTCGGTCCATGCCAGGCGCTGCTCGGCCAGTCGGAACAGTCCGATGTCAGTGGGATCCATGCCATGCCTCCATTCCGGGATCAGACGGCGTGACGATGCCCTCGAAGGGTTAAGGAATTGCTGGCGCGGTGTGCGGACGCGCCGGGCTTTGTGACGGCCCCCCGTGCCGGCGCCGCGCGTGAATGGCCGGGTCAAGCCCGGATGTGCGAAACCCTGGGCGGCCGGTAAGCATCCCCTAACCTTTTTGGCCGCACAGTCCTGGCATGAGATGGACGGCATGACGCTTCCCTGGCCGCCGCTGGGGCCCGACACGGGACACGACTTCACGGGCATGGCGCGGGCCTCGTTGGCGCGGCTGATCAACTCGGTGGCCGTGGCCAGCGGGCTGGCCGCCACGGGGCGCCAGGTCGATCTGTCGGGGCTGGATTCCGATGCAGGGCTGCTGTGCGCGCAGGTGATGGACCTCGATCGTGATGACGGCATCGCGATGCGTCCGGCGCTGGTGGCGTTGAACGAGCAGCTCGCCCTCCTGGAAGACTCCGTCCAGTCGCGCATGACGCCGCCTCCCCCGGCGGACCTGCGTCGACGGTCATGAGCAACCCACGGCAAAAGGCCGCACCATGCCAGTTTCAATCGGCGCACTGGTTCCCACGATCGCCGCGTTGCTGGCCGTGCTGGCGCTGGTGGTCCTTGCCGGGCGCGCCGCCCGGCTGACGGGTCTGGCCCGGGCCTCGGCGGGGCGGCGGCTGGTGGTGCAGGACACGCTGGCGCTCGATCGCGCGCGCAGGCTGCACGTGGTGCGGTGCGACGGGCGCGACCTTCTGCTGATGACCGGCGGCGGGCGGGATCTTGTCGTCGGATGGCTGCCGGCCCCGGGCGCGGCCGTCGCGGGGGACGCGTCATGACGGCCCGCACGTTGCCGCTGCTGCTGGCCTATGGGGCGTTGCTGCTGCTGGCGCTGTTGTTGCCTGGCCTGGCGCACGCGCAGTCCATGACGGTCGATCTCGGCGCCGCCGGGCAGGCGGGCGCCACGGGGCGGCTGGTGCAGCTGACGGCGCTGATCACCGTCCTGTCGCTGGCGCCCAGCCTGCTGGTGATGGGCACGGCGTTCACCCGGATCGTGATCGTGCTGTCGTTGCTGCGCAGCGCCATCGGGGCGCAGGGCACGCCGCCGAACACCGTGCTGATCGGGCTGTCGTTGTTCCTGACGTTCTATGTGATGCAGCCGACGCTGAACCAGGCGTGGGAGAACGGGGTCGCGCCGATGTCGACGGGCCAGATCACCGAGATGGAGGGGCTGCAGCGCACCGCGGAGCCGTTCCACCGCTTCATGGCCGGCAACGTGCGCGGCGCGGACCTGCAGTTGTTCCAGGATCTGGCGAACCTGCCGGCGCCCGAGAACGCGGCGGGGGCGTCATGGCGGGCGCTGGCGCCGGCGTTCATGATCGGCGAGATGCGGCGCGCGTTCGAAATGGGGTTCCTGCTGTATCTGCCGTTCCTGGTCATCGACCTGGTGGTGGGCAGCGTGCTGATGTCGCTGGGCATGATGATGCTGCCGCCCAGCGCGGTGTCGCTGCCGTTCAAGCTGATCTTCTTCGTGCTGGTGGACGGGTGGCGCCTGGTTTCGGGCAGCCTGGTGCAGGGTTTCGTGCCGTCCTGATCAGTCTGATCAGCCGGGCAGATGGCGGCTGATGTAGGGCGGCAGCTGGAACGCGGCGGCGTGGACCTCGGGCGTCCAGAACTGCGTCTTGCCCAGGACGCCCGCCGCTTCCGCCCGCGCGCGGATGGTGGCCGCGGGCACATGGCCGGCCCCGGGCGTTTTCGCCGCCAGGCCGAGCGCCATCAGGCCACCGACATAGGTTGGCACGGCCACGACATAGGCGGTGACGTGCGGAAAGATCGCGGCGCGGCGGCGGCTGGTGTCGCGGAGTTCGTCGGCCTGCATGAAGGGCACGCCGCACTGGTTCACCATGAGGCCGCCCGGGCCCAGGACACGGGCGCAATCGCGGTAGAACGTCTCGGTGAACAGCGCCTCGCCCACGCCCACCGGGTCGGTGCTGTCGACGATGATGACGTCGTAGGCGCCGGCCGCGGCTTCGGCGACATGGCGGATGCCATCGCCGACGATGACCGTGGCGCGGGGATCGCTCCAGGCGTCGCCGGCGATGTCAGGGAGATGCTGCCTCGACAGGCGGATCACGGCGCCGTCGATCTCGACCATGACGGCCGCCTCGACCGTGCGGTGCTGCAGCACGCGGCGCAGGACGCCGCCGTCGCCGGCGCCGATGATCAGCACGCGCCGGGCATCGCCGTGCGCCAGCAGCGGGACGTGGGCGATCATCTCCTGATAGATGAACTCGTCGGCCTCGGTGATCTGGACGTTGCCGTCAAGCACCAGCATCCGGCCGTGCGAGGCGGTCTGCACGATGACGATGTCCTGGAACGGGCTTCGTTCGTGCGCGAGCACGCCGAGCACCTGGAACCGCTGGCCCCAACCGGGGTACAGGGTTTCATCGAGCCATTCGATCATGGGTTTGGTCCGAAAGACGGCTCGGCAGCCGGGTGGATAACCACCCGGCTGCCGTGCAGTCAGGCGACGCGACCGCGCCGTTCCTCGTTCAGTTCCACCCGGCCCGGGTGGAATGCCCGGCGCAACACCGGGATCGCATCATGCGGATCGCATGCGCCACACATGAAGATGTCGATCGCGGCGAAGTTCCGCTCCGGCCATGTGTGGATAGAGATGTGACTTTCCGCCAGCACGACCACGCCCGACACGCCGCCATTGGGCGTGAAGTGGTGGAAGTGGCTATGCAGGATCGTCGCACCGGCCTTCAGCGCCGCTTCACGCAGCGCCGTGTCGATGAGATCCGGGTCCGACAGATTATCTGCGTCCCAAAGATCGACGAGAAGATGGGTGCCGGCAAACCGTTCGCCGTCCTTCTCGACGAAATAATCCTTCCGATCCTCGGTGTCGAAACGAGGAACTATTGCAATCGTCGTCTGGTTTTCGCTCGGAAGTTCCGAGACCATCCCCAGTTGAGCAAGTGCGTTCATCACGTACCCCCAAACCAGTAGATAGCCTGTTGGGCGGGATCGCCCCCTTGGGCCAAGGGGGGGGTGATAGGACCTGGGGGGGGGTATGTAAAGTGAAAAGTTTCCGCGTCGTTCGTGGCGCCGGTGAAACCGTTGCGGCGCCGGCTTCGCTATCCGACGATACGGCCCCTATTTCGAGCCAAGCGCCTGCAAACGCTGTGGAATGGCGCGCGCCATGGTCAACTCCTTTGCTGCGCGGGGCAGTTCCATGGTCGTTGTGAGCGGGGGGGCGGTCAGGACGCGGAACACGTCGGCGCGTGGACCCGTCATCCGGGAGGCGTTGCGTTCGAGCACGCGCAGCAGCGCCGGGTCAGGCAGGCGCGAGGCGGCGGTCGCCTGGCGCATGAGCACGGCCTGGGCCGCGTCGGGCAAGGCGCCGGTGGCCGGCACCAGCTTGGCGGCCAGGTCGGACAAGGCTGCCATGCTGCCCGGCAGGTCGCCTGCGGCGGCCAGGATCGTGGCCCTCAGATCGTCGGCCGGTGCGGTCCCCAGCTCCTGCAGGCCGCTTGCCGCGCCCGCCGCGTCGCCCTGGGCAGCCTGAACCCTGGCGGTCAGCAGGGCCCGCGCCTCCTGGAGCGCGGGGGGCATTCCGGGCGCCGCCGAGGTCTGCAACGCCGCCATCGCCGCGGCAGATTCGCCGCCCTCCAGCAGGAGTTGCGCCAGCCGGTTGCCGAACTCCGCACGCGCCGGGCCGGCCGGCGCGCCGCGCATCAGGCCTTGCAGCACCGGGATCGCCCGGGCCGGCAGGTCCAGCGCCAGCAGCTTGTCGGCGAGCAGCGCCGCCAGGGCGGCGCCGGGCGGGCCTTCGGGCACGCAATCTGAATATTCGGCCGCCAGCAGCACGACATCCAACGGCGACATGCCGCTGCCCTGCGATTCCAGCATGGCCGAGAACACCGAGATCTTGCGGGCCTGGACGGCCTGTTTCTGGTCGGGGAACAGCGTCTCGATCTGCCGCAGCGCGTCCAGGGCGGGGCGCCAGCCTCCCGCGGCGGCCCGCAGCTCGGCGGCGCGCAGCCGCAACCCGGCCTCCCGCGCGTCGCCGCGCCAGGCGAAGCTCAGCCGCTCCATCGCGTCCGCGGCCGCGGCCGGGGCGATCCGGCCACTGGCCAGCTTCAGCTCGGTCAGCCTTGCCGCGGCCTTGACCTGGTTCAGCCGGTCGGCCCCGGCATCGATCGCCGCGTAGGCCGCCAGCGCCTCATCGACCTTGCCCTGACGCTCGAGCAGCGTCGCCTTCGACAGCGGCGGCAGCATGTCTGCCGCCACGGGCACGCCGGCCTCCACAGCCGCCTCGGCCACCTCGGGCCAGATCACGCGGCGCAGGGTTTCGGGGTAGGCCAGCACCAGCGGCGCCAGCGACGGCAGACGAGCCGCGGCTGCCGTGCTCTGGCCGCGGCGGCGGTCGCGAATGCCCCGCCACAGCATCACCTCGGCGGGGGCGCCGGCGCCGGGCTCGTCCAGCCGCGGATCGTCGAGGCCCTCGGCTTCGTCGAGCCGGCCGGCCATCACGGCCGCGATCGCGCTCAGCGCCAGCAGGCGAGCGTCCGAGGCTGCCTGCGGGTCTTCCACGGCAGCGATCTGGATCAACGACTGCGCCTCCAGCCCCATCCCCAGCGCCATCATCGTCTGGGCCGCGGCCATGCGGTCGCGCGCCCGGGCGCGGGGCGGCGCGGCGGCGGCGCTGGCAAGCTGCGCCTGCATGCGGTTCATCAGCGCGGCGGGCGGCTCGTTCGGGAGGTCGAAGCGTTTGCCCCCGGTCTGGCCGGACTGGGCCATGGGCGGCAGGGCCGGCAGCGGCGGCGCGCCGATCAGCAGAAAGCCGGGGGCCGATGCGCGCAGATCGACGCGGTCGGACAGGGGTTCCACCACGACGCCCTGCCAGGTGGCCAGCAGGGCGTAGCCCGGCGTCCGGTGCGCGTCCCGCAGCGCCGTCGCCGGGCCTGCGGCCAGGCTGACGCCCACCAGCAGCGTGCCGCCGGTCAGGGGGTCGAGCACGGCGACGGCCCGGCCGGCCCGCAGCAGGGTGAAGACAAGGCTTTCCGGTCCCTGTTCCGGCTGCAGCGCCGCCTCGGGCTCCTGCTTGACGATCCTCAACGCCCAGCCGTTTTCTGCCCGCGCCAGCGTCAGCGCCTCGTCCGGCGGCAAGGGAAAGGACAGCCCGGTCGAAACCGCCCCTTGCGCCACCGTGGCCCCCGGCAAATCGACGGGCGCATCGAGCGGCATGCGGCGATCGAACACCACGACGCCCAGCGGCCCGCGCCGGAACGCCGCCGCGCCCACGTCGGCATCGGCCCTCAACAGCACCCGGGCCGGTGCGGATGACGGCGGCGGCGGTGGGGCTGGCGGTGTTTGCAGGACCGGGGGCGCTGGGGAGGCGGGCGATTTATCGGCGGCCGGATCTGCCGTGCCGTGGCTGTCGGCAGCGGCGCGGGCGGTTGCCAGATCTTCCTTCAGGACCGGGGCCACGGGCGCCGCGTCCGGCGCTTTGGCCAGCCCGGCCTCGGCGGCGGGCGATGGGGTGGGTTTTGGCGGGGGCGGCACCATCGGGAGGACATGCCCGGCCGCCTCGCGCGCAAGGGCGGGCGGGGCGGGGACGGCTGCCGGGATTGCAGGCGCCGCGGGCCCCGGTGGCCCGTGCTCGACCTTCGGCAACGGGGCCTCAGGCTCCCGCCGGGGCGACGTCGGGGGCTTTGCGGCCGCGTCCGCGGCTGCCGGGCCGGAGAGCGGGACGATGAGGGCCTTGCCGGCCGCGATCTGCTCCGCGGGGGGATCGGACGGACGGCCTGGCGCCGATTTCAGTACGGGATCGTAGAAATCCAGCACCAGCCGTCCTGCGAAGCGGCTGGACCGCATCTGGGCGCCCGGGGCCAGGACCAGCGTCGCCGTGTCCGCGTCCATCTGCAGTCGCGTCACGTTGCGTGGCAGGCCAGCGGGCGCCGCCAGCGGCCCGGTATCCCTGAACACGACAAGCACCCGGTTCTGATCGGTCGCGACGTCGAACCCGGCGCCTTTCGACAGGTCGAACACCAGGCGCCCGAAGGTTGGATGGATGCCGATATGCACCTGGGTTGAGGCCTGGGCCGGGGCTGGGACCTTGGCAGGGGCCGGGGCCTGGGCCGGGGCTGGGGCCTGGGCCGCGGCCGGGGCCGGGGCCTGAACGGCATCGGCCGCCGCGGCGCCGGGGGACGCGGCGAGCAGCGCCATCACGCCTGCCGCACGGATAAAGCAGCGGATGGCGGCATGCGGGACGTGGTCCATCAGTCCTGCTTCCCGGCGGGCGCGCGGCTGCGCCACTGCGCCAGTTGCATGGTCGCCGTGCGGGCGCGGTCGGGCAGCATCGCCGCCAGCACCGGTGCGGCCTTGGCTTCCTTCATCCGGTCCAGCACCTGGATCAGCACCGGCTGGTCCAGCTCGTTGAAGATCATGGCGGCGTCGCGGGGGCGCATGGTTTCGTAGGTCTTGACCAGGCCGCGCCAGTTCGCCTCGTCGCGCTCGCGCCTGGTCGCGTCCAGCGCCTCCAGCTTCGTCTGCATGGCGGCAAGCTGATCGACCCGCTCCGACAGACGGCGCTCCGCGGCAGCCAGCACGGCCTCCCGCGTTTCCAGAAGCTGGCTCCGCGCATCCAGCGTCACCCGGCGGGAGCGGAGGTCCTGGAGCAGTGCCCGTTCCGCGTCGCTCGGCGGGGCTTCCACGGGGGCGGCCGGCGCGGGAGCGGCTTCCGCCACAGGGGCGCCCGGCTTGGGCATATCCAGTTTGGGCATATCCGCTTTCGGGGCGTCCGGCTTTGGAGCATCCGGCTTGGGGGCAGCAGGCTTGCTCTCTGCGGCGCTTGCCGCCTGGGCTGCAGGCAGCATCGCCCGCCCGGCGCCGGCAATCGTCTCCGGCGTCGTCACCCCTTGCAGGAGCGACGCGGCCTTGACCAGCATGAGCAGGACCATCGCCGCGATGGACAGCGGCAGAAGACGCGGCCAGGCGGCCGGCCATCCGGTCATTGCCGGCCCCGCAGCGCCAGCAGCAGGTCCCGTTCCGCCTGGCTGCGGACAGAGGCCGGCGGCGCGTGGGTCTGCAGGTTGGGGGCGGCCGGGCCAGCCGAGGAGGATGCGGCGCGCGGCGGCGGCTCCATCGCCCGGCCGGCCCTGACCAGCGCATCCAGACGGTCCGCCAGTTGTTCGCCCCTGGCGGACAGGAACTCGAGATCGTCCTTCAGCGCCGCGGCGTGGCCCAGCTGGCCGCCCAGCTGCGCCGCCGTCTCGCGCAGGCGGCCTAGCCCGGCCTCCGCCTGCCGGGTGCCGTCGTCGAAGCCCGACACCGCCTCCATCAGCGTGACCCTGTCCTGCCGCATGGCGCCGAGCGCGCGGTGCAGGCGGATCGCGTGCAGGGTGGTGGCGGCCAGCAGGACCAGCAGCACCAGTTCGAGGATCGTTTCGACGCCACCCATTTTGGGGCTCCTGCTATGCGCCCTGCGGCGCCGGTATCATTGGACGATCATTTCCGTGAACAGCACCGCGACCACCCGGGCGGGTGCTGCGGCCAGGTTGGTGCGGGCCAGCAGCTCCTCCCGCAGGCGATAGGTGCCTGCGGTGCCGCGCAGCTCCTCCGGCCGCATTTCCCGCAGGTAGCCCTGGAACATGTCCAGCACCCGTGGCATGGCGGCCTGCACAGACGCCTGATCCTCGGATCGCGACAGTTCCAGCTTCGTCCGCAATTTCACATAGACGGCGCGGCGCGGCCCGGCGTTCAGGTTGGCGACGATGTCCGGCAGATCCATGAACATCGGGCCGCCCTTGGCCGCAGCCTCGGTCTTGCCCTCGGATTTCTTCTCGGCGCTGGCCGAGCCATGGGCGGGTGCTGCGCCGTGCGCGGCCGGCGCCGCGCCGTGGGCCGAGGCCGCGCCATGAGCAGGGGCGGCGCCGTGGGCAGGCGCCTCCCCATGTGCGGGCGCGGCCTCGGCCTGTTCCGACGAGTCGCCCTTGCCCAGCAGCTTCGGCAGCACGCCGCTGAACCAGGCCCCGGCGCCGCCGCCGCCCAGCAGCAAGACGGCCAGACCGATGACCAGCAGCTTCTTCTTGCCGCCGCCCGCCTTGCCGCCGCCCGCCTTGCCGCCTTCCGCCTTGGCCGCATCCGTGGCCGCATCGTTGCCCGGCTTCGCTGCGCTCATCAGCCCCATCTCCTCGATGGGGCACACTGCGCCGGACGGGGTTAAGAAAACCTTGCGGCTCGTTGGCTGCGGCGCATCGACAGGCGCGGGCCGGCAGGACCGGCCACCCGGCAACTTCTGCCCGGCGTCGCTGCGCGCAAAACCGCCGCCATTGCTGGCGAAGCGCCATGGCACGCCCCTTGCGCTGACCCTTCTCAGCAGGCTGACCCGGGACACACCATGGAACTGACGAGCTATGTCGCCCTCTCCTACCTCAGCGCCCAGCAACGGGCGCTGGACGTCACGGCCACCAACCTCGCCAACGCCGCCACCCCCGGTTTCAAGGCCGAGCGGGTGCTGTTCGCCGACTGGCTGGCCAGCCAGGCCGGCACCGACGGGTCCCGCCTTGGCCGTCCGGTGTCGTTCGTGCAGGACCGCGCCACCTACCGCGATGCGGCGCCCGGCACGATGCAGCACACGGGCAACCCGCTCGATCTCGCGATCGGCGGCGACGGGTTCTTCACCGTCGACACGCCGCGCGGCCCGCGGCTGACCCGCGCCGGACGCTTCTCGCCGCAGGCGGACGGCAAGCTGACCGACAATGGGGGCAACGCGCTGCTGGACACCGCCGGGCAACCGATCCGGCTGTCGCCGGCCGACGTCAACATCCGGGTCACGGCGGACGGCACGATCGCCAGCGAGAACGGCAGCATCGGCCGCGTGGGCGTCGTGGCGCCCGCGGACCTGGCCCGCATGCAGGCCGAGGGCGGCGCCACGCTGCGCGCCGACAGCGCCACGGCCGCCGTGGATCAGCCGCGCATCATCCAGGGCGCCGTCGAGGACAGCAACGTGCAGCCGATCATCGAGGTGACGCGGATGATGGCCAGCCTTCGCAGCTTCCAGTTCACCTCGCAGCTGGTCGAGGCCGAGAGCCAGCGGCAGCAGTCCGCCATCGACAAGCTTACTCAGGCCAAGGGATAGACCATGCGCTCGCTCGACATCGCCGGGACCGGGATGCAGGCCCAGCAGACCAACGTGGAGGTGATCTCCAACAACATCGCCAACATGACGACGACCGGGTTCAAGCGCCGCCGGGCGGAGTTCCAGGACCTGATCTACCAGAACCTGCGCCGCGTGGGCTCCAACAGCAGCGACAACGGCACGGTGGTGCCGTCCGGCGCGCAGGTGGGCCTGGGCGTGCGGACGGCGGCGATCTACCGCATCAACGAGCAGGGCAACCTGCAGCAGACCAGCAACAGCCTCGATGTCGCCATCCAGGGCCACGGCTATTTCCAGGTAACGCTGCCGACCGGGGAGACGGCCTATTCCCGCGACGGCACGTTCGGCCTGTCCCCGGCCGGGCAGATCGTGACGGCCGACGGCTATACCGTGGCGCCGGGCATCACCGTGCCCACCAACGCCACGGGGGTGACGATCAACGCGGGCGGCGAGGTGCAGGTCAAGATCGACGGCACCACCGCGCCGCAGACCGTTGGCACGCTGCAGCTCGCCACCTTCGCGAACGAAGCAGGGCTGGAGGCGCGGGGCGACAACCTGCTGCTGGCCAGCACCGCCTCGGGCAACGCGGTTGCGGGCACGCCGGCGACGCCGGGGTTCGGCAGCGTGCTGCAGGGCTTCGTCGAAAGCAGCAACGTCAACGTGGTGACGGAGATCACCAACCTGATCTCGGCCCAGCGCGCCTACGAGATGAACAGCCGGGTCATCACCGCGAGCGACCAGATGCAGTCGACGCTGACCAACCTGCGCGGCTCGTGATGCGGATGCTGGTCGTGCTGCTGCGCTGCGCGGCGTCGTTGCTGCTGTCGGTGTCGGTATCGGGGCCGGCGGCGGCGGCGACGCTGCGGCCGTTCACGACGCTGGACCGCGCGGTGGTGCGGCTGTCGGACCTGTTCGAGGGCGCCGACGACCGGGCGCTCGGCCCCTCCCCTGCCCCGGGCGGACGCATCACGGTGGAGGCGCCGCAGCTTGCCGCCATCGCGCGGATGTTCGCTGTGGACTGGCGGCCGGCCGGCCCCGGCGACCGCGCCGTGCTGGAACGGCCGGGCCGGCCATTGCTGCGCGAAGACGTCATGGCGGCGCTGCGCACGGTGCTGGAGGGGCTGGGCGCGGCACGGGACAGCGAGATCGACCTGCCCGGCTTCACCACCGCGCCGCTGCCCATGGACACGCACCCGGCCGTCGCGTTCAACGGCACGGAGTTCGACCCGGCCAGCGGGCGCTTCACCACGATGCTGAACGCCACCGCCGATGGCGTGCCGGCCATCCAGCTGCGGCTGTCCGGACGGGTACAGGAAATGGTGGCGCTGCCGGTGCCGCGCCGCGCCATGCTGACCGGGGACGTCGTCACCGCGGCCGACCTGCACTGGACGCGGATGCGGCTCGGCGTGGCGCGGGGCGAGATCGTGCGTCAACCGGGCCAGGCGGAGGGTCAGGCGCTGCGCCGCGGGCTGCAGGCGGGGCAGCCGATCCAGTTGGCGGACCTCGGCCGCCCGGTGGTGGTGACGAAGGGGACGCCGCTGCAGCTGTCGCTGGACGGCGCCGGGCTGCAGGTGACGGCGCAGGGCGTCGCGACCGAGGCGGGCGGGCTGGGCGAGATCATCCATGTGATGAACCCGTACTCGCGCGCGATCATCGAGGCGGAGGTGACCGGACCGGGGCGGGCGCGGGTGATGCCGGCTTCGGGCCGGCCCACCACGCTGGCGGCTGGCCGATGAGGGCCGTGCTGCTGCTGCTGCTGCTGTCCGGCTGCGGCGCGCTGACGAAGCTGTCCGAGGTCGGCAGGCCGCCCGCGATGACCCCCAGCAGCGACCCGACCGCCGACCCGGCCTATCGCCCCATCACCCTGCCGATGCCGCGCGGCCACACCGAGCCGGCCGAGGCGAACTCGTTGTGGCGGTCAGGCAGCCGGGCGTTCTTCAAGGACCAGCGCGCCGCCCAGGTCGGCGACATCGTGACGGTGCTGGTCAACATCGCCGACACCGCGGACCTGAAGAACCAGAGCAGCGGCGGACGCACGGGCAACGAGACGTTGGGGTTGCCGAACCTGTTTGGGCTGGAAAGCTCGCTGCCGCACATCTTCGCGAAGTCGAACCCAAGCTCGCTGGTGTCGGCCAACAGCGTCGGCAACGCCACGGGGACCGGGGCCATCAAGCGCAACGAGACGGTGACGCTGCGCCTGGCCGGCGTCATCACGCAGGTGCTGCCGAACGGCAACCTGGCGCTGGCGGCCCGGCAGGAGGTGCGGGTGAACAGCGAGCTGCGGCAGCTCCAGGTCAGCGGGGTGATCCGCCCGCAGGACATCGCCAGCGACAACACGGTGCAGCACGACCGGCTGGCGGAGGCGCGGATCGCCTATGGCGGCCGCGGGCAGATGACCGACGTGCAGACGCCGCGGTACGGGCAGCAGATCATGGACATCCTGCTGCCGTTCTGAGAATGCGCTGTGCCAGCGATCAGGCGCAAAATCGTAGCCGAAGTATGGTCTTGGGCCGACGGCCCAAGGGGATGACCAGCGCCTTCGTCATTGCGAGCTCTTGCGAAGCAATCCAGGCCGGCCGGGCGCGGGATTCGTGGCTCCTGGATCGCTTCGCCAAGCGGCTTGCGATGACGATTCATTCCTACAGTTCTTTGGCATCATACCAACGGCATTAAGTAATGACTCGTCATCGCGAGCCCTTGCGAAGCGATCCAGGACCGATAGGTCAGGTCTGGCCGCCCTGGACTGCTTCGCAAGAGCTCGCAGTGACGAGGCGGACCGGTCAATGCTTAATATCCTTGGTATTATACCAACGGCATGGTGCTCTGACCTATCGCGTTGGACCAGCCAGGGACAGGAACAAGCTTCGCGATGCCGGCGCGTTGCGTTGATGGGTTGCACCCACCCTACGGGTTCAGGTCCTATGAGTCAGCGCAGCGTGCCGCCGGTATTAGGCCGGTGAGACGAGGATGTCGTTCAAGGCCGCCGACGCCTGGGGACGCCGCCATATGGAGAAAGGTTTAACGCATGCGCTTAACCCAGTAGTCTTACGTTGTGATCATTTAATGTTTTGACGTCTGCGAGAAGGCTGTCGTGCAATGCAGGCAAACCCAACACGGATCGAGGTCACCGCATCGCCGTCGGCGGAAGACTGTGGTGTGATCATCGGCGGCATGGCCGCGTTCAACGTATCCCTCCGGTGAAGGCCGTGTCAGAGCTCCGGCTCAGCCGCATGTTTGGTCGTTGCCACGGATGAAATAAGGCGGGCTTGCATTTTACCCTAAAATATAGGAATATATACTGTAAGCTGGGGGGACGTGCCGGATGCCTGCCAATAACCACTGGATGTATCAGGGACGCCAGTATCACCAGTGGTTTGGGCACGGCACTGCGCCGAAGGAGGGTCCGGACCCGATCCGTCCTGGCAGCCTGTTTGACCCGGCCAGCGTCGCACAACGCCTCGACTACGCCGTAGGTCACGTCGTTGGCGCGGCATCGAGGAAAGAGCGGTCGCGTTGGGAGACGCGGCTGGGCGGCACGGCGCGGGAAAGCCTGAAGACACTGGTCGCTGCCTGGTATGGCGCACGCGGGAAGAGCCGGGACACGTTCCGGGGGCAACTGCTCGACCCCTATACCAGCGACGAGACCGTGGATCAGCTTCGGGTGGCGGTCAAAGGCATCGTTGAAGGTCGGACGCACGAGCAGCTTGGTGCAGCCGGGGAGGCTCTGGCCCTGGCCGCGTTCAAGATCGGCCTTGATGCATGGCCGCGCTTTCTGGGCGACAGCCAGCGGCGGGCGATGCATGCTGTTTCCGCCGAGGTCATTCCGGGCGTCATCAAGGCGAGTGCGACCGGCACGGACACCGCTGTGGCCGGTGGGGCTCTGTTGCTAGGCCTGCTTTATCTGCTCACGAGGCCGCCGCCGGCATCCAAGCCGCCCGTGAGCAAGCCCATGATGACGGAACAGTCCCCTCCTGCGGAGAAGGAGGAGGAGAAGCCGACTTCTGCCACTCCCGAGCTTGCCAAGCCTGGTGAGGCGACACTTGCCGATGATCGACGAAAGTACATCCTGGACGGCGATGGCGAGGGTAGAGGTGGTCACGGGCCCGGGCGGGGCATGCCTGGCAAAAGCGAGTTCCCATCGCATTGGTCAGACGAGAAGGTCGTCGAAGCGATCAAGGAGGTGGCGAACGACCCTGCTTCTGAGCGTGTGCCAAGCTACAAGGGCCGGATCGAGGTTCACGGAACCCGGGACGGCATCGACATAAAGGTAATCATCGGCGCTGATGGCAAGACGATCATCAACGCCTATCCGACAAACGTTCCTCGGAACCCTCACAGATAGGAGTCACAGGTGTTCGATCACAAAGCGGCACAGGAAGCTCTCGAAATTCTCTACGCCTCCATCGAACCTCTGAAAGGGAAGTACAACCGCCAGATCAGGCAACACATTGATGCGGGATCATACGATTTTGCGCTTGATGGGATTGCGGATGCTTACACTGCCAGCAATGTTCCGATGCCGCTGGCCTTGTTCCAATTGCTCGACAAGCTTGCAACCGATATGGACTTGGCGAGCGACCCTGAGTTTTCTGCCCTGACGGAGTTCCGGAAAACCCACGCGATGGGTGCGTAGCTTACAGAGTTTCACGCAGCAAGCTTGGCGGCTGCCTGCTCCTTGCAGTTCCAGGGCAGCAACTCGTCGAGCCGCGATGCTGGGTGGTCGGCGATGCGGCGGAGAACGGAGGCCAGCCAGGCGCGCGGGTCCAGGCCGTTCAGCTTGGCCGTGACAATCAGCGTGTAGATGGCAGCCGCCCGCTCGCCGCCGCGGTCCGAGCCCGCGAACAGCCAGGCCTTGCGGCCGATGGCGATGCCGCGCAACGCCCGCTCGGCCGCGTTGTTGGTCAGGCAGATGCGGCCGTCGTCCAGGAACCGGCTGAACGCTGTCCAGCGCTTGAGCATGTAGTCCATGGCGCGGGCCACCTCGGAATGGCGTGACAGCTTGCCGCGCTCGGCGCGCATCCAGGTCTCGAGCCCGGTGACCAGCGGTGCTGCCCGTTGCTGCCGTGCAGCCTGGCGCTCGGCCGTTTGCATGCCGTTGATGTCGCGCTCGACGTCGAAGATCGCGTCGATGCGGCGCACCGCCTCGGCCGCGATCGGCGCCTTGGCCAATTGGGCCAGTGCGAACAGCTTGCGCCGCCCGTGCGCCCAGCAGGCCGCCTCCGTCAGGGGGCCGGGTTGTCGGCCTGAGTGATACAGGTCGTTGAACCCTGCATAGGCGTCGGCCTGAAAGATGCCGCTGTATCCGGCCAGATGCCGGGCCGGGTGCGCGCCGCCGCGGTCGCGCGAGTAGAAGAACAGTGCGGCGGGCGGGGCAGGCCCCCCGAATGGCCGGTCACCGCGCACGTAGGTCCACAATCGCCCGGTCGTCGTGCTCGTCTTAGCCAGCACCGGGACCGTGGTGTCGTCGCCATGGATGCGCTCGGCCGCCAGCACGTGGGCGCGGATCAACACCACCAGGGGTGACAGCGCCGCGGAGCAGGCACCGACCCAGTCGGCGAGTGTCGAGACATCCAGCTCGATGCCCTCGCGGGCAAACGTCTCGCTCTGCCGGTCGGTGATGATCTCCATCTGCCCACCCATGCCCTGCCCTTAACGGCGCTCGAAAGAACGTCCGTAAGATCAAACGGCACCCCGTGAGCAGGGAAGGTGGCCGTCGCCGGATGGATACCGTTCAACAGCCCGGTGGTGGACCTCAAGGGCGTGCCGCTTGCCGTGCTGTTGCGTGACGATGCAGGGACCATGCTCGGCGGCCTGCTTGGCCACACGAGCGGGGGCTGGCTCATTGTCGACGTCCTCTGGCTTCCAGCCGAGCTCCGGGGTGGAGGACTCGGCGCCCGGCTCATGGCGGACGGGGAGGCTGAGGCGCGTCGACGCGGCTGCATCGGCGTGCATCTCAACACGGGCAGCTTCCAGGCGCCCGGCTTCTACGAGCGGCTCGGCTACGAGGTCTGCGGCGTGATCGACGACTTCCCGCGCCGCCACAAGCGGATCACGTTCAGCAAGCGGCTGAGCAGCATCCCCGCAGAGAACGGCGAGGCAGCGCTGGGATAGACGCCGCGGTAGGGGCAGCAGATCATGGACATCCTGCTGCCGTTCTGAGGATGCGCCGTGCCAGCGATCAGCCATGCGGTCGCGGCTGAAGCATGGTCCTTCAGGCCGGCGAGGCGATCAGCTCCACGCGGCGGTTCTGCGCGCGCCCGCTGGGATTGTCGGCGCCGTTCGGCAGCGTGTTGGCAGCGACAGGGCGGCTTTTGCCCAGCCCCTCCGTCGTGATCGCGGCCGGCGGGATGCCGGCGGCCATCAGCCACTGGCGCACCGCGTCGGCCCGGCGCAATGACAGCGCGTCGTTCGCCGCATCGCTGCCGATGCTGTCGGTGTGGCCCAGCACGCGGATCGCCGGATAGGGATAGGTCGTGCGGATCGACGTCAGGATGTCGTTCAACGCCGCCGACGCCTGCGGCCGCAGCGTGGCGCTGCCGAAGTCGAACAGCACGTCCGACGCCAGCTCATACCGCCGGAACGCGACCGGCGGCGTGTAGGCCGTGCCGACGCAGGCGGCCAGCGGCGCCGCGAGCAGGCCCATTGCCGCGATGCGGCAGACCTGCCGGCGCCCGATCGTGATGTGCTGCATCGTCACCTCCTTGGATTGACTCCGTCACGTTGGCCATCTCGTTGGAAAAAGCAACGGCCTAACCCTTCGATCGATCGAGCGGGAGAAAAAGGCGCACGGAGGCGTCAAGGACGTCACCGTCTCCCGTATCATCGATGCTTGTGGAATTCGCGTCCGTTGGCAATGATCCGGTTCGATGGCACGCCCTCATCAGATACCTCCGCGCGCGGACCTGACGGACGCAGAGATCGGCGCCGCCACTTATGTTGGCAGTGGGGAACATAAGATAGAACGGTGGTGGGGAGGCCTTCCAGGCGCCTTTGCCAGGAAAGACGGCGTGGCCCGCCGCCCAGGGCGGCAACTGACCACCATCTGCCCCAAGACGACGGACGAACAGCGGGAGGAAGCGTCCGTCTGGGTACGGCGGGCGCTGGCCAGGCGGCAGGTCCGTTTCTACGAGGGGGACGGGACGTATCCAAAGCACCTGTGGTATCGAGACGCTGACGGTCAACATTGCTTCGGCTTTGCGGTCAATCAGATGCTCGGAACCTACAAGGGCTGGCCGATCGACGAAGAGGAGAAGCGTGCGACATTCGATAGACTGGTGTAAGGGTGCCCTCAACGCCGCGCCGGAGGAACGGGCGACAATCGCCCACATGCGGCTTTTTGTCGGAGGGCTGAACGTCACGCAGCATCTTGCCGCTGGCGCGGTCAGCGATCATGTCGCCGTGTCGCTCTATGGTCTGGCCCATGGGCTCGCCCATGACTGGTGGACGATCTTCGGCGTGCGGGACCAGGCAATTTCGTTGACCCGCTACCGCAGCGGCTATCTTCTTCCTGATCTACGCCTGGGCTTTGACGGCGATGCCTTCGAGATACAGGCCCACCAACGCGTGTATGTGCACCCTGACGTCCGCTTCTGGGCGGGACCCAGCGAGGTGCTTTCGCGTGCGGACGCCGAAGCGTGGCTGTCCAGCCTGATAGAGGAGGTGCTCCTTCGCCTTCGGCAAAACGGGCTGCCTCAGACCAGCGCCGCACTCCGTTGGGAGCGCGTCTTGGCGTCCCGGCGAACCGATGAGGCGGTGTTCTGTGAAGCCGCGGGTTCGCTCGGCATCGACCCGTATCAAATCGACGAAGGAGCCGCCGCCTTCATCGAGAAGGCCGAAACCATATTCGGGCCCGAGGCGCTGGTCGAGTTCGTATCCGGAGCCGGCGATGTCGATCGGGGCCGTCTTCTGGAATGGGTGGAAAAGATGGCGCGCAACAAGGGCTTCCAATACTGGTTGCCCAATCTGCGAGCCATCGTGGACCAGGCGGTTCGGGATACCCCGGTCAAGCCAAAGGAACGAGCCTGGGCAGTGGGCTATCGCCGTGCGCGGCGGGTGCGGCAACTCCTGAACCTTGGTTCCAGTGGACGTTTCAAGTCTTTGAAAGACATAGCCAGGCACTTTGGCGCTTCGAAAAACTACAATCTCGCGCCCCGCGTCGATGGCATCCGCGCGTTGCGGCACGATCGAGCTGACGGATTGCATGTGCATCTGCGCAACCACGGCGACACGAAGGAAGCAGCCTCGGCGCATCTGTTCGCGTTCGCGCGGGCGGTGGGCGATGCCGCCTGCTTCCCTACGCCGCAGTTGGCGCCCATCACCGCACTACGCTCCGCCTATCGGCAGGCCGCGGGCCGGGCATTTGCCGCCGAACTCCTCGCGCCATCGGACGAGATCGAGGCGATGCGAGCCGAACAACGGGATATCGTCACGATTGCCAACGAGTTTGCGGTGGCACAACAGGTTATTGAGCACCAGGTAGCCAACAGATCACGCATCGTGGCCGCCACGGCTGGCTGACCGGCCCTTATCGGGCCAACCGGGGCCGCCGATCCGATCCGGTGCGCCGGACCGGATCGGCCGCGCGTTCAGGCCTCGTTCGCCTTGGCCAGGATCGGCTTGAAACTCTCGGTCGCCTTCTTCAGTTCCGTCGACGGGTCCGCGCCGCCGACGATGTTGGTCAGCGCGATGCCGATCGTGTCGCGGAACTCCGTCACCGGGACGATCTCTGGCAGGCCGCTGCGGGCGATCTTCAGGCTGGTCAGGGTCGTGTCGAACCATTCCTTCGGGAAGGCGCTGGCTTTGATCGCTGCCTGGTCGCTGTAGGCGCTGGAGCGCGGCGGGGTGCCCGCGCCGGCGCTCAGCCAGTTCGGGAACATCGTCTTGCTGCAGGACCACTGCAGGTACAGCCAGGCCGCCGTCTTGTTCCTGCTGCCGGCCGGGATGCCGATGCCGTCGATGAACGTCGCCGAGTGCTGCGCCTTCGGACCCTTCGGCACCGGCGCGAAACCCACCTTGCCCACGATCTTCGACTTCTGCGGATCGACCAGCGGCGCGGAGAACCCGATCCCGTCCCACCACATCGCCGCGCGTCCCTGGCTGAACGTCGTCTGGCATTCGTTCCAGTTGAAGCCCACCGAGCCCGGCGGCGCGCACTCCCGCATGATCTTCTGGTACCAGGTCGCCGCCTCGATCGCCGCTGGCGTGTCGGTCAGCAGCGTCTTGCCGTCGGCCGAGAGGGTTTCCTGGTCCCAACCCAGCAATATGTTGTCATACAGCACGACGTTGGCGTTCTTGATGCCGCGGCCGGTGAAGCCATAGACGCCCTTGGTCTTGTCCGTCAGCTTCTGGGCCGCGGCCATCATCTCGTCGAAGGTCTTGGGCGCAGCGAGGCCGGCGGCGTCGAACATCTCCTTGTTGTAGAACAGGATGAACAGATCCTGGTTCAGCGGCAGCACGTTGATCTTGCCGTCCGCGCCGGTCGCCGCGTGGATCGTGGCCGGGCTGAAGTCAGCCATGTCGAGGCCGGGCGCCGTCAGGGCCGGGTTGGCGATCATCGGACGGAGGTCCTCCATCCATTTGCCCTTCTCGATCAGTCGCTTCTGCACGTGCATCGCCACATTGACGACGTCGAAGCTGGGCCGGCCCGACGCCATCTCGATCGCCACCTTCGGGCGCTGCTGCTGCTCGGGGATCTGCTCCGAGCCGACCTTGATGCCGGTCAGCTCCTCGAACTCCTTCTGGTGCGCCTGCAGCACGTCGCCGCGCGGCGACTTGGCGAAGTTGACCTCGATCTTGGCGCCCTTGGCCTGCTTCCAGTCGAACTGGCTCTGCGCGTTGGCGCGCTCGACGATGTTGAACATCGGCAGCGGCGCCAGAAAAGCGCCGGTCGAGGCAGCCAGCAACGTACGGCGACGGAACATGTCGTGTCCTCCCTGTGGGCCTCTATGGGCCATATGCGCGGGAGGATAGACGGAATGATCCATGATGCGGAAGTGTGTGGTGTAGGGCGGAAAAGCGAAGCGTCATCCGCCATGCCGCGCGTGAACGTCCAAAGAGGCGGATGACGCTTCGCTTTTCCGCCCCACGCGACTACCCAGGGCGCCTGCGCCGCCCTGCGGCCAGCACCGCATCGATCAGCGCCTGGACATCATCCGCCCGGGTCCGATGGTTGACGATGGCTGCCCGCAGCACGACGCGGCCGTCGATGACGGTCGTCGAGGGGGCGGCGATCCCTGCTTCCTGCAGGTCGGCCGCGATGGCTGCCTGGGTCGCGTCGTCGGCAGGGCGGAACCGGAAGCAGACGATGTTCAGCGTGACCGGGGCCATCCGCTCCAGCAGCGGCTCCGCATCGATACGGTCCGCGAGGATCTGGGCCAGCGCACAGGTTTGCTCGGCGACCTGGCCCAGCCTTTCGGCGCCATAGGCGGACAGGGTCATCCAGACCTTCAGCGCCCGGAAGCCGCGCGACAGGTCCGGCCCGAAATCGCAGGGCCAGGCGTCGCCTGCGGCCAGGCCCCGTTCCTCCCGCTGCAGATACGCGGCGGGGCGTTCGAATGCCGCGCGATGCAGGGCCGGGTCGCGGACGATGATGCAACCGGCGTCATAGGGGACCTGCGCCCATTTATGGAAGTCGAAGGCGACGGAATCCGCGTCCTCGATGCCGCGGAGCAGCGGGCGCAGCGCGGGCGACAGCATGGCGATGGCGCCGAATGCCGCGTCGACGTGGAACCAGAGGTCGCGCGCCGCACAGAGCCGGGCCATCCCGGCCAGGTCGTCGATCGCTCCGGTATCGACGCTGCCTGCGGTGCCCACCACCAGGAACGGCATGCGGCCCGCCGTTTCATCCGCCTCGATCGTGCGGTCGAGCGCCAGCAGGTCCAGCCCGCCATCGCCGCCGCACGGGATCAGCCGCAGCGCATCCGAACCGAGACCCGCCATGTCGAGCGCCCGGGCGACGCAGCCATGCACGGCGGCCGAGGCATAGGCGACCAGGCCGCTGCCGCCCACGCCCCGCCGCCGCACCTGCGGCCCCAGCGCCGCGCACCTGGCCACCAGCACCGCGACCAGGTTGGCCATCGACGTCCCGGTCACCAGCACGCCGGACGCCTGCCTGGGGAAGCCGAGCATCTCGGCGGCCCAGCGGATCACCTGCTGCTCGCAGGCGATGGGCGCGTGGTCCCGCCCGCCGAGGTTGGCGTTCAGCCCGGCGGCCAGCATCTCCGCCATCATGCCCAACGCGGTGCCGCCGCCATGCACCCAGCCCATGAAGCGCGGATGACGGTTGCCGGTGGCATAGGGCTCGATCAGGGTCTGGTAGGCCCGATAGACCTCGTCAGGGCCGGTCGGGCCGCGTGGCAGCGGCTGGAACCAGGCGGCGCGCACCGCGTCCGGCATCGGGCGCCAGACCGGCTGGCTGCGGATGCCCTGCAGCTGGTCGAACTGGTCATCCAGCATCCGGTGCGCGAGCGCCCGCAGTGCCTGCCAATCCGCCGGGTCAAGGCTGGCGTCGCCGTCCGACAGGCGCGCCTCCGTCGGCACGAACATGCCATCCGCGTTCATCGCAAACCCCCGGTCCCGCGGCTATTTTTGCCGCCGCAGCCACTGTCGTAAGGATGACTGTTGAAAAGGCCGTTAATGATCTGCCAAAAGAACGAATGCAGCGGCCCGGCCGTGCGCCCGTGAAGGACATCCGATGACCGCAGACAAAGCGAAGCCCGACGTCAGCCTGGACAAGGTCGCCATCCGCCACATGCTGCTGCTGGCCGGCGACGAGCCGCTGCACACCGCCGTGGCGCTCGCCAGGGACGGCAAGGCCATCATCACGCTGGACCGGCGCAAGCCGCCGCGCACGATGGAGCGGGAGCTGAAAGAGGCGGCGCCGGACTCGCACGAGCACCGCTTCGGCACGTTCGGGCCTGATCGGACGAACCCGAAGCTGGCCCGCTTCATCGTCAACCGCGCAGCGCCGGGCATGGCGCGCAAGCTGGTGATCGCGCTGAAAGGCACCGGGCTGCGCCGCGTCGAGATCGGCACCGAGGACGGGCGGGACATGGATGCAGCGCAGAACGAGGACGACAACGATTTCGCGCAGGGCTACGACCCGGCTGCCCGCAAACACGCCGCCCAGGACGAGGAAGCCGCCGAACACGCGGCGCTGACGCGGCTGTTGGGCGACCTGGTGCACCGGATCGTCGCGGCGGCGGGGGACGACCACCTGCACAAGGCGGCGCTGACCCAGATGGCCGAAGCCGGGCAGCAGAAGCTGAAGCATGGCGACCTGAAGGGCGCCGCCCATTCGATCAGGGCGCTGCGGGATGCGCTGAGGCCGGCAGAGGCGTCGTAGCGTTCCGTGGGCATAGCCTTGGCAGCGAGAAGTTTCGCCCCTGCAGCGGCTGTTGCCTCCGACTGACGCCGGGGATCAGAAATCCTGACCTGTGCGTCGGGTGGTGGAATGCAAAGGGTATTCCACCCTACGAGGCGATCGCGGAGGGGTCTTGCCGAGGACATGCCGGGGCCGGAGACCCCAAAAGATTGCGGATGCGCACGGCGTGGTGGAGCTGAGCGGGATCGAACCGCTGACCTCCTCATTGCGAACGAGGCGCTCTCCCAACTGAGCTACAGCCCCGCCGTGCCAGCGACTGGTTTAGCCAGTTGCCGAGGGGGCGGACAATGCTGATCCAGCCCCGTCACGTCAACCCCGCTTTGCCCCCGTTGCGCTGCATTCCACGCATGGCTAGGGTCCGCCTCACCGCAGAAGGCGCACACTGGTGATCAACGGGATTTTCGAACTGCTCAACGCCGTCATCGGCCTTTTCGTCTGGGCGCTGATCCTGGCGGCGGTGTTCAGCATGCTCGCGTCGTTCGGCGTGCTGGACACGCGCAACAAACTGGTCTGGACCGTGGGCGA
>JAYUCA010000020.1:0-3690 GCA_043740535.1 Rhodospirillales bacterium
TGATCCACCTGAGTGCGGAGGCCGAGCCCGAGATCCACGCCGCCACCCATCGCTTCGGCACGGTGCTGGAGAACGTGATCGCGGACCGGCACGGCAACCTCGATCTGACCGATAACCGGCTGACCGAGAACACGCGGTCCTGCTACCCGATCGAGTTCATCCCGAACTGCGACCTGTCGGGCCGCGCCGGGCAGCCGAAGAACGTCGTGATGCTGACGGCCGACGCGTTCGGCGTGCTGCCGCCGATCAGCAAGCTCAGCCAGGCGCAGGCGATGTACCACTTCCTGTCCGGCTACACCGCGAAGGTGGCGGGCACCGAGAAGGGCCTGGGCCGGGAGCCTCAGGCGACGTTCAGCACCTGTTTCGGCGCCCCGTTCATCCCGCGGCGGCCCGAGGTGTACGGCACGATGCTGGCCCAGCTGATCGAGAAGCATGGTGCGGACTGCTGGCTGGTGAACACCGGATGGACCGGCGGGAATGCGACGGCGGGCAAGCGCATGAGCATCCAACACACCCGCGCGCTGCTGGCCGCAGTGCTGGACGGCACCCTGGCCAACGCCCGGTATGTCCAGGATCCGCATTTCGGCCTGATGCTGCCGCAGGACGTCGAGGGCATCCCGAACGAGGTGCTGGACCCGCGCCTGGCCTGGGCCGACAAGGCCGCCTATGACCGCGCAGCGGCGGACCTGGTGGGGCGCTTCGAGAAGAACTTCGAAACGTTCCACGACGGCGTGACGGACGACGTGCGGGCGGCGGCCATCAAGGTGGCCGCCTAGCGCTCAAGACGGCCCTCGTTCAGGGGGCTTTGCCGGGGTCGCTGCAGCGGATGCCGGCGGCGGTCACGACCAGCCCGCCGGCGCGGTTGCCCTGCCGAAGCTCGGTCTCCGAACAGGCTCGGACGCGGCCCCAGCCCTTATCCGCCATGCAGGCGTTCATGCCGTCGTCGATCCTCGACCAGCGGGTGACCGCCGACGCAGCCCAGGTATAGACGCGCTTGGCGGCCTGCTTGCCCACGGCATCGGGCACGCTGCTGTCGCAGGCCTCCAGATCGGCCTTGAACGCCGCCGACGCCGTGTCCGTGCGCGGCGGCGGGGTATAGCCGCAGCCGGTCGCGGCCAGGGCAAGGGAGAGAAGGATCAGGTGCCGCATGAGCGCCATCCATCCTGTCCGGCCAGCCCTGTCAAGCGGGCTGCCGCAAACGGCTCCTGGCCGCCGCCGCTGGGCTGGCCTAGCGTCTCGCCTGTGTCCCTGCACTATCGGCTCACCATCATCCTGGGCGTCGTCGAGCTCCTGACCTGGGCACTGATCTTCTACGTGCCGGCGATCGCCACACGGGCGGTGGCAGACAGCTTCGGGACCGGGACCGCGCCGGTGCTGGGCGGGTTCTCGGCCGCCATGCTGGCGACGGCGCTCGCCTCGCCTGCGGTGTGCCGGCGGATCGACCGGTTTGGCGGGCGGACGGTGATGGTGGCCGCAGTGTTCGTGGAGGCGGCCGGGTTGCTGATGATGGCGGCCAGCCCTGGCCTCGTGGTCTGGTATCTGGGCTGGATGGTGGCCGGGCTCGGCATGGCGGGCGGCCTGTATGACGCGGCGATGGCGACGGCGGGACGGGCGCTGGGGGCGGCGGCGCGGCCGACCATCACAGGGATCACGATGATCGCCGGCTTCGCCAGCTCGCTCGGTTGGCCGCTGGGCGTCAACATGGTGGCGTGGCTGGGGTGGCGCGCGACCCTGCTGGCCTATGCGGCGCTGCTGCTGACCGTAAACCTGCCGCTGCTGCTGGCCCTGCCCCGCACCGTGCCGCCGGCCATCGTGGTCCGGCCGGCCACCGGGGACACGCCGGTTTCGGGCCGCGCGCTGTTCCTGTGCATTGGCGCGTTCTTCACCATGCGGTCGGTCGTCAGCACCGTGATGTCGGTCAACGGGCTGGAGATCATGGTGGGGTTGGGCATCTCGACGGGGGCGGCCATCGGGCTGCTGGCAATCATCGGCCCGGCGCAGGTGGGCATGCGGGTTGTGCAGGCGATGATCGGGCGGCGATGGAGCCCCGTGGTCGTCAGCTGGGTGGGCGCCGCGCTGGTGCCGGTGGTCACGCTCACGCTCGCATTATCGGCAGGCGGCCCGTTCGTCGTGGCGGCGGCGGCGTTGTTCGCGCTGGGCTATGGACTGAGCAACGGCATCCTGACCATCGCACGCGGCGTGCTGCCGCTGCATCTGTTCGGCGCGGCCGGCTACGCGACGCGGATCGGGCAGCTTGCGTTGCCGGTGGTGCTGGCGCAGGCGGCGACGCCGCTGTTGGCCGCCCCGTTCATCGAACGGTGGCCAGCGGACAGCGTGTTCCTGGGCTTGGCCGCAGTGTCGTTCTTTGCGGCGTTGTTCCTGGTTCCGCTGGGGTTTCGTCGCTAGCGCTCCTGTTCACCGCAGACGTGCGGCCAAAGCCTGGCCGATCATCGCGGCCGCGTCGTCACGCAGGGCTGCGCGGGAGCTCTGCTGGATGTAGGACATGTGCCCACCCGCGTAGACACGCAGCGACAACCGACCGGGAGGCGTGGTTTCGGGAACCTGGTCGAGCAGCAGCTTGCTGGCGAAATAGGGGGTGACCAGGTCGTACAACCCGTGCACCACCAACGCGTGGGCGGCCGGGTCGAGGGCCAGGTATTGGCGCAGCGCGGTCATGGATTCAGGACGGGCGTTGCTGCGGCCGTAGTCCCAGTCGTGGGCGACGTTGTTGCTCAGCAGGTTATAGTGGCGGGCAGGGGCGCCGTCGGGCTGCCAGTCGAGACGCTGGTAGATCAGCAACATGCCGCTGGTCAGCGTGCCGCGAAGGCCGTCGAGCACCGCGTCGGGCGAGTTGTCGTGCGGCGCGGCCGGGAACGGATCGGCCGCCAACAGCGTCGCGTCGTAGGGGGTGGCAACCTGGCCAGGGGTGCGATCGCGCAGGAAATCCTCGAGGTCGATGCGTCCGCCGCGGCGCCGGACCAGGGCCGGATCGAGGCCGGCAAGCCCCGCCACGCGGGCCGTCATGCGGGCGCTGGCCAAGGCGTCGTTGGGGCCGCGCACGAGGTCCGCCAGGTAGTCGCCGGCGGCGTAGGTTTCGGCGTCCTGCACGTCGGCGCGGGTTGCGGCGTGGCGGGCGGCGGCGACCAGGCTCGGCAGGCGGGCGACCCAACGCATCGGATCGTACGGCGACTCGCGGCCGTTGAAATCCAGCACCGGAGAGATCATCACCAGGCCGCTGACGCCGGTGCCCTCCTGCTCGAGCAGGGCGCGGGCGAGGCGGGGCGCGCGGAAGCCGCCATAGCTCTCGCCGGCCAGGAAGACAGGGGAATCGAGGCGGTGATGCGTCTCGAGCCAGCGGTGGACCACGGTGGCCAGGGTGGCGATGTCGCCATCGACGCTATGGAACGGGCGGCCTGCGTTGTCGCCAGTGCCGGTGACGCGGCTGTAGCCCGTGCCGGGCGGATCGATGAAGACGAGGTCGGTAAAGGGCAACCACGTCTCGGCGTTGTCGACGGGCGCCGGGTCCTGGCTGGGGACGACAGGGATAACGAGCGGGACGCGCCAGGGGCCGATGGCGCCGAGGTCGAGGAAGGCCGAGGCGGCGCCGGGTCCGCCGTTGAAGGCGAAGGTGACCGGTCGGGGCTTCTCCCCGTCATGCAGGAAGGCGGTGGCGACGACCTCGACCAGGGG
>JAYUCA010000021.1:0-2627 GCA_043740535.1 Rhodospirillales bacterium
CCGGCACGCGGCAGGACACCAGCGAGGCCGCCGAGCGCCGTGCGTCCAGCATCTTCTACGCCAGCCACAACTGGCACCCGTTCTTCCTGCAGGGCACGAAGACGCTGGCGTACGAGCTTTGGGAGGATCTGGGATTTACCGCACCGGACCATGTGATCGTGCCGTGCGGCGCCGGGTCGAACGTGCTGGGCTGCTGGATCGGGTTTCAGGAGCTGTGGCGCGCCGGCGCGATCGACCGGCTGCCGCGGATCTGGGCGGCGCAGCCGCACAATTGCGGCCCGATCGCCGCTGCGGCGCTGGGCATCGAGACGCCGGCCATCGAGCCGACCATCGCCGAGGGCACCGCCATCGCCGCCCCGCTGCGCCTGCCGGAGGTGGTGGAGGCGCTGACCGCCACGAAGGGCGGCGCCGTGCTGCTGAGCGAGTCCGACATCGAGAACGAGGTGCTGCACCTGGCGCGGCAGGGCATCTACGTCGAACCGACCTGCGCCCAGTCCGCCGCCGCCTACGGCAGGCTGCTGGCCGACGGGCGCATCGAACCCGATGACGTGACGGTGCTGGTGCTGACCGGCACGGGGCTGAAGGCCACGCCGCGCATTGCCGAACTGCTGGGGATCGTGCTGTGAAAAAACGGGTCGCGCTGCTGGGGTTCTCGATCGAGTGCAACCGCTTCGCCCCGGTGGCGACCGAGGCGGACTTCCGGTCCCGCACCTGGTTCGAGGGCGCCGGCCTGCTGGCCGAGGCGCGCAGCCCGGCGCCGCGCATGCTGGCCGAACTGCCTGGCTTCGTCGCCGACATGGACGCCGCCGGCGAATGGGACCCGGCGCCCGTCATGCTGGCGATGGCGGAGCCGAACGGCCCCGTGCAGCAAGACGTATTCCTGCGGATGCTGGCCGTGTGGGAGGCCGGGCTGCGCGCGGCGGGCCGGGTCGATGGCGTCTATCTGGTGCTGCACGGGGCCGGGCTGACGACCGTCGACGACGACCCGGAGGCGACGATGCTGGAGCTGGTGCGCGGCATTGTCGGGCCGGACGTGCCGGTTGTCGCGAGCCTCGACCTGCACGGCAACATCTCCGAGCGGCTGGTGGCGCTGCTGGACGGGTTCGTGGGCTATCGGACCAATCCGCATCTGGACATGCGGGAGCGCGGCGTCGAAGCCGCGGCCCTGCTGCGGCGGCTGATGGCCGGGACGAAGACGGCGCTGGCCAGCGTCCGGCTGCCGCTGGTGCCGCCGTCCGTGACGATGCTGACGGACCCGAGCGTGCCGGAGCGGCCTTATGGCGAGCTGATCGACCTGGGCCAGCGCCGCATGACCGAGGCGCCATACGCGGGGCGCGTGCTGAACGTGTCGGTGATGGGCGGCTTCGCCTTCGCCGACACCCCGTTCAACGGCCTGACCGCCGTCGTGACAGCGACCGACAAGGACGCCGCGGAAGGCCTGGCGCACGAGATCGCCGAGGCCGGCTGGGCGCGCCGCGACCGGTTCCAGGCCCGGCTGACGTCCATGGACGACGCGGTGCGGCGCGCGCTGGCGACGGCCGAAGGCGGCCCGGCGCTGGCCTTCGCCGACGTGGCCGACAACCCCGGTGGCGGCGGTCGCGGCAACACGCTGCATATCCTGAAGGAATTCGTCGCCGCCGGGGTGCGGGACGCGGTCGTGGGCCTGATCTGGGACCCGGCGCTGGCCGCGGATGCGCACCGGGCCGGGGCCGGCGCGGCCATCACGGCGCAGTTCGGGCGCAACGCGGATGAGGCGTGGTCCGTGCCGGCCAGGGTGCTGGCGCTGCATGACGCGCCGGTGCGGGGGCGGCGCGGGATCTTCGCGGGCAACACCATCCCGCTGGGGCCGATGGCGCTGCTGGACGTGGGCGGCGTGCAGGTGGCCGTGGCGTCCCGCCGGGTGCAGTGCGCGGACCCTGCCTTCCTCGAGGCGCTCGGCATCGACATGGGCGCCGTGCGGTGCCTGGCGGTCAAATCCCGCGGCCATTTCCGCGGCGGCTTCGACGAGTATTTCGGGCCGTCGCAGATCGTCGAGGTGGACGCGCCGGGCCTGACCAGCCCGGTGCTGAGCCGCTTTGCCTGGACGAAGCTGCCGCGCCCGGTGCTGCCGCTGGACGAGGGGGTCGTCTGGCCGTGAGGATCGCCGACCTCTCGACGCCGTGCCTGGTGCTGGACCGGGCGGTTCTGGCCCGCAACATCGATGGCATGGCGGCGGTGGCGGCCCGGCAGGGCGTGGCGCTGCGCCCGCATATGAAGACGGCCAAGTCGATCGACGTCGCTCGGATGGCGCTGGCGGCCGGGGCGCGGGGGATCACCGTTTCCACCCTGGCCGAGGCGGCCTATTTCGCCCGGCACGGCCTGTCGGACATGCTGTATGCCGTCGGCATCACGCCGCGGAAGCTGGATGCGGTGGCGACGCTGAACGCGGCCGGGGCGGACGTGGCCGTCATCACCGACGACCCCGAGGCGGCGGAGGCGATCGCCGCGCACCCCGCGCCGGTGCGGGTGCTGATCGAGGTCGACAGCGGCGAGCGCCGCGGCGGCATGACGGCGGCAGACGACCGGTTGCTGGCGGTGGCGTCCCGGCTCGGCCCGCGCCTGGCCGGCGTGATGACGCATGCCGGGCA
>JAYUCA010000022.1:0-2319 GCA_043740535.1 Rhodospirillales bacterium
TTTGCGGACAGGATGCCGCGAACGTCCGCCCGGCTGCGCCGCTATGAGGACTATCAACCCGCGAAAGAGTGGTCGGACAAGCCCGTCAAAGAGGTCGCCGTCCGCGGAAGCATTCCGCCAGACGTCGGCTTCACCGTAATCGACTTGCCTTGACCAGACCTCGCGTTTCCGTCACACCCCGGCCCGCCCCGGCATTTCGGCCGGTGCGGCGGGCCGATCGCGAGGTACAGCGCGACGCCGCACCCCCATCCATGCAGATCGCGACAAGAGGAGAAATCCATGCGCGCCAAGGGCGAGTATCTGTTTACGTCCGAATCGGTTTCGGAAGGCCACCCCGACAAGGTCGCCGACCGCATCAGCGACACCGTTCTGGACGCCTTCCTGAAGGCTGATCCGCAGAGCCGCGTGGGCTGCGAGACGCTGGTCACCACCAACCGCGTCGTTATCGCCGGCGAAGTGCGCGGACCGGCCTCGGTCACGTCCGAGCTGCTGATCCACCTGGCGCGCGAGGCCATCAAGGACATCGGCTACGACCAGTCCGGTTTCACGTGGCGCGACGCGACCCAGATCGACTGCCTGCTGCATGCGCAGAGCGTGGACATCGCCAAGGGCGTCGACAGCGCGGGCAACAAGGACGAGGGCGCCGGCGACCAGGGGCTGATGTTCGGGTTCGCCTGCAACGAGACGCCGGCGCTGATGCCGGCGCCGATCCACTATTCGCACCTGGTGCTGCGCCGGCTGAACGAGCTGCGGAAGGCTGGGGACGCCTCGGTCGCCGGGCTGCTGCCGGATGCTAAAAGCCAGATCACGGTCCGGTATGTAGAGGGCAAGCCGGTCAGCGCGGACGCGGTCGTCGTGTCGACGCAGCATGTCGAGGGCATGTCGCACGAGGAGATCGAGAGCAAGGTGCGGCCGCTGATCGAACGCACGCTGCCGGCCGGCTGGGTGACGTCCGAAACCAAGTTCCACATCAACCCGACCGGGATCTTCGTGATCGGCGGACCGGATGGCGACGCTGGTCTGACGGGTCGCAAGATCATCGTCGACACGTATGGCGGCGCCTCGCCGCACGGCGGCGGCGCGTTCAGCGGCAAGGACCCGACGAAGGTCGATCGCAGCGCCGCCTATGCGTGCCGATACCTGGCCAAGAACGTGGTCGCGGCGGGCCTGGCCGACCGGTGCACGATCCAGATCAGCTACGCGATCGGCGTGTCCCACCCGCTGAGCGTCTACGTGGACCTGGAAGGCACCGGCCACGACGTGGACGAAGCCAAGCTGGAGGGCGTGCTGCAGGAGCTGATGAACCTCAGCCCGCGCGGCATCCGCGAGCACCTGCGGATGAACCGCCCGATCTACGTGCCGACCTCGGCCTACGGCCATTTCGGCCGCGAGCCCGACGACGCGCTGGACAGCTTCACGTGGGAGCGGACCGACCTGGTTCCGGCGCTGAAGAGCGCGTTCCACCGGTAAGCGTGCTGCGCTGAACACGAAGCCGCCCGCGGACCGGCTGTACGGGCGGGTCCGCGGGCACACGCTGCGGCCGCGGCAGCAGCGTCTGCTGGACCTGACGCTGCCGCGGCTGCGGTTCCCGATCGGCCTGGCGTCAGACCCGGCGGCGGCATTCTCGCCGCGGCCGGACCGGCTGGCGATCGAGATCGGGTTCGGCGGGGGCGAGCATGCGGCGGCGCAGGCCGAGGCCGATCCGTCGACGGGGCTGATCGCCTGCGAGGTGTTCGCCAACGGGTTGTGCTCGCTGCTGTCGCGTTTGGCGCCGGAGCCGGCGGACGAGGCGGCCTGGCCCCTGCCCGGCAATCTCCGGCTTTGGGATGACGACGCGCGGATCCTGCTGCGCGCGTTGCCGGATGCGTGCCTCGACCAGGTGTTCCTGATGTTCCCGGATCCGTGGCCGAAGGCCCGGCATGTCAAGCGGCGCTTCGTGCATCCTGGCCAGGTGCCGCTGATCGCCCGCGTGCTGAAGCCAGGGGGCACGTGGCGCATCGCCAGCGACGACCCGACCTATCAGGCATGGGTCACCGAGGTGATGGGCGGGCAGACCCTGTTCGCGCCGGCAGATGCCGCGTGGTCGCGGCCGGCCGGGTGGCCGCCGACCCGCTACGAGGCCAAGGCGCTTCGCGCTGGCCGGACACCCTGCTACTGGTGTTTCATCCGCGGGGAGCAGCCGGCCGAAACCGGGGACGCGGAGGAGGAATGGAGCCAGGGCTGAGCGGTGTCCGCGACGGGGAAAGCCGCGCCCTGACCGGATTGCGCGGCGTCGGCGCCCTGCTGGTCATGTGCCATCACTTCTACCTGCACCTGCAG
>JAYUCA010000023.1:0-1598 GCA_043740535.1 Rhodospirillales bacterium
GGGTGTCTGCGTATATCCTGCCGTTCCAGGTGAAGCGGTCCTTGTCGGCAACGAGGTCCGCCATGCCGCGGGTCTTGCTGGATGAAACGGCCAGGCGGCTGCTGACCCCGTCCAGCACCTGCTTCCAGGCGCCGTTCTGCCACAGGTAGACCGAGGTGCTGCAGCCGGCAGAACCGCATTCGCGGGCGGATTGCAGTTGAACGAACAAGGCGGGCCGGTCGGACGCGGGGCCGAGCGCCGCGGAGCCGATCAGCACCAGCGGCGTCTCCCCGGCGCGTCTTGCGTCATCCAGGTCATGCGCGACAAGCTGCCGCGCCGCCGCCTCAAGCGGCGTGCCGGGCTGGGCTGCCAGGGCGACCGGGGTGGAACGGGGGGCCGGGGCGGCAGCGATCGACAGCAGGGCGGCAAGGAGAATGAGGGGGCGCATGATGTATCCTAGCGACTCGGGGGCCGTTCCGGTTCCTGCCCCAAGATGCGCCTGATCGCCGTGGGGAAACAGCGGGCCGGGCCGGAGACGGAGCTGTTTGCCCGCTATGCGGCCCGGTTGCGCCCGGCGCTGACCCTGACCGAAGTGCCGGACGGGGCAGGTGCGCCGCTGGAGATCAAGCGGCGGGAGGGCGCCGCCCTGCTGGCAGCGCTGCCGGCAGGGGCGCTGGCGGTCGCGCTGGATTTGGGCGCGGCGTGCCCGGGCAGCGACGGCCTGGCGCGGCTGCTGGAGCGGTGGCTGTCGATGTCGCGGCCGCTGTGCTTCCTGGTGGGCGGGGCGGAAGGGCTGGATGCCGCGGTGCTGGCGCGGGCGGACCATGCGCTGTCGTTGGGGCCGATGACGTGGCCGCACATGCTGGTGCGGCCGATGCTCGCGGAACAGTTGTATCGGGCGCAGGCGATCTTGGCGGGGCACCCGTATCACCGGGCGGGGCGGCCGACGTAGCGCCATCCGCCCTACGATGCAGTCGCAGGGGGCTCTCAGAACGTCATCCCCGGGTCAAGAAAGCCCGGGGATGACGTGCGATGGGGGCTACGGCTTGGCCAGAGTCAGGACCTTGGTGCGCTGGTATGATGTTCGTGCTTCGGGCCGGAAGGATGCGAGCATGAGGCCGGCCCGCGGTGGCGGATGGCGCTGCGCTTATCCACCCTACGCGCTGGCCCGCGTTGCTTTCTGCGGCCCCATCACCCATTCGCTTGCAGCGCCACGCAGCGACCGTCATACCACGCATGACAAACAGGAGACTGCCGATGCCCGCCTTGCCGCCTCGTCCTGTCATGCTCGTCATCCTCGACGGCTGGGGCTGGCGCGAGGATGCGGCGGACAACGCCGTGCGGCAGGCGGACACGCCGAGCTTCGATGCGCTGATGCAGGGGCGGCACGCGTTCCTGCAGACGTCGGGGCTCGATGTGGGGCTGCCGCCGGGGCAGATGGGCAATTCGGAGGTGGGCCACCTCAACATCGGCGCCGGACGGGTCGTGATGCAGGAGCTGCCGCGGATCGGCCAGGCGATCGAGGACGGCAGCATCGGCCGCAACGCCGCCTTGATGGGGCTGATCGCCGCGCTGCGGACCACCGGCGGCGTGTGCCACATGATGGGCCTGGTCTCTCC
>JAYUCA010000024.1:0-2327 GCA_043740535.1 Rhodospirillales bacterium
GCCGCGCTGAGCACGACCAGCAGCACCGCGACGGCGGCCAATGACGGGTCCAGCTTGTCGTTGATCCCGTCCCACATGCGGCGCGGCAGCGTGAAGACCCGGCGCCCGGCGATGAACAGCACCAGCACCAGCTCGTCCCAGCTATGGATGAACGCCAGCAGCCCGCCAGACACGATCGCCGGGCGCAGCAGCGGCAGCAGCACGCGGCCCAGCACCTGCGCCGAGCTTGCGCCCAGCGATCGGGCGGCGGGCTCCAGCCGCTGGTCCAGGCCGGACAGCGCGGTGGACACCAGGATCACGACATACGGCATCCCGGTGACGGCATGGGCCAGCACGACGCCGGGGATGGTGTCGAGCAGGCCGAGCCAGGCGTACGTGCGATACAGCCCCAGCGCATAGACGATGGTCGGCACGATCAGCGGCGTCAGCATCAGCGCCGCCACGGCCCGCGCCAAGGCCGTGCCGACCCGCCAGCAGCCGATGGCGCACAACGCCCCGCAGACGACGGCGATGGCGGCGGACAGGGCGGCGATCACCAGGCTCTGCGCGATGCTGGTCTGCCAGGCGGCCGAGCCCAGCAGCCGTTCGTAGTGCTGCAGGCTGATCCCGTGCTGCGGCAGGCTGAGGAAGCGCTGGTCGGTCAGCGACACCGGCAGCACGATGGTGATGGGCAGCAGCAGGAACAGCAGCACGCTCCAGGATGCAACGCGGCTCATCGCAAACCGGGGATGGCGCGCAGGCCGATCAGCCGCAACAGGCCGAGCAGGGCGGCGATGGCGAACACCAGCGTGGTGGCCAGCATCGTGCCGACGCCCCAGCGCAGCAGCTCCTGGATCTGCAGGCTGACGTATTCGGCCACCATCAGCACGCGCCCGCCCCCCAGCAGCACGGGGGTGACGTAGAAGCCCAGCGAGAAGATCGTCACCAGCACCGCCGCCCCGGCCACCCCCGGCAGGCTCAGCGGCAGGAACACCCTTCGAAACGCCTGGCCCGGTGTGGCGCCCATGCCGCGGGCGGCAGCGACCAGGCTGCGGTCGATCGACTGCATGTGCGCGGCCATGGCCAGGATGGCGAAGGGCGTCATGTAGTGCACCATGCCGACGGCCACCCCGAACGTGTTCCACATCAGCGGCAGCGGCTCGTCGATCACGCCCCACCGGGTCAACCAGGTGTTGACCAGCCCCTCCCGCCGCAGCAGCGCCACCCAGGCGAAGCCGCGGGCCAGCACGGAAACCCAAAGCGGCAGCAGCACGCCGGCCAGCATCAGGCGGCGCCGGGCCGGCCGCGCCTGGGTCAGCGCATAGCTGACGGCGTAGCCCAAAATCAGCGCCATGGCGGCGGTGATGGCGCAGATGCGCGCGGTGTTGCCCAGCATGCGGGCGATGCCGGGGTTGGTGAACAGCAGGGCGTAGTTGCCCAGACCGGGCTCGGGGTCCGTGACGGACAGGACCAGGACCTGGGACAGCGGCGCCAGGTAGACGAGCACCAACAGGATCAGCGCCGGTATCGGGAGGAGGCGGTAGAGGATCATGCCGCAGTTCCGCCGGGTTTATTCTCGGCCAGCCGAGCGGCAGCCTGGTCACCCACTTCCGGCCCCTCCGTTAAGGAGAAGGCTTATCGCATATGGCGAGTTCGTTCTGATGTCGTCATGCCCGGGCTTGACCCGGGCATCCACGCGGTTCAGCGGGAAACATCGCACGTTCAGTACCGGTAGCCGACCGGTTGCCGGCGCGTGGATGGGCGGGTCAAGGCCCAGCCACGACGATCATGCAACGGAGTATGGCCATATGCGATAGCCCTGCTGGAGGAGGGAGCGAACAAGCGTCCCCGGTTTTTCAAGCAGCAAGGAAATCCAGGAACTTGCGGAACGTCGCGGAGTGGTTGTCCTTGTACCACGCATACCCGATCGGCACCTGCACGGCGGCGTTGGCGGCAGAGCTGGGGTTGACCGGCTGAAGGTCGTTCGGGACCAGGGTGGAGGCGGCGGGATTGGCCGGGCCGTTGCCCAGCGCGCCGAGCAGGCTGACCTGGCCGGGCGGGTCCTGCATGGCAGCGATCGCGACCATCGCCTGCGCGCCCGCCGGGTTGCCCTTCGGCACGACCCACAGGCCCGGTTGCAGCACGCCGTCCTTGAACGTCCAGTCGATGCGGCCGCTGGTGTCCCGCTTCAGCAGGTTGGCGCGGGTGTGCCACAGCCAGCCCATCGAAACCTCGCCGTCGCGCAGCAGCGTCTGGCTCTGCGCGCCGGTGTCCCACAGCAGCAGCGCGTCCTTGATCGAGGCGAACTTCCTGATCGCGCGATCGACGTCCATCGGATAGACCTTCTC
>JAYUCA010000025.1:0-4523 GCA_043740535.1 Rhodospirillales bacterium
TGGATGGTGTTCTACCAGCAGTCCGCCATCGCCGACAAAGGCCTGCGTCCCGAACACCTGAAGGCGGCCCGGTGGGACACGGCGATCGGCGCCGTCATCACCCAGCTCGTGATGGCCGCGGTGCTGGTGGCGACGGCGGCGACGATCGGCCAGAAGACGCCCGAGGCCAGCCTGACCACGGTCGGCGAGATGAGCCAGGCGCTGACGCCGTTCCTGGGCGACGGCATGGGCCGCCTGGTGTTCAGCATGGGCGTGCTCGGCGCCGGCATGGTGGCCGCCATCGTGGCGACGCTGGCCCTGGCCTGGGGCGTGGGCGAGGTCGCCGGCTACCGCCGCTCGCTGGAGCTGCGGCCGGCGCAGGCGCGCTGGTTCTACGGCATCTATGGCGCCTGCGTGGTGGGCTGCGCGGTGCTGGTGGCGATCTGGCCAGACCTGGTGGCGCTGAACGTCGACGTGCAGATCATGAACGCGCTGATGCTGCCGCTGGTGCTGGGCTTCCTGATCGCGCTGGCCGTCCGGGCGCTGCCGGCCGCGCACCGGCTGCGCGGGTGGTACCTGTGGGTTGTGATCGTCGTCGTGGGCCTGACGACGGCGCTGGGTGTGTTCGGCGGGCTGTCCGGCGCAGGGCTGATGCCGTGATGGATCGCCCAGCAGCACGTATCTCCGACGCGCCCACTACCCGGTGGCGTGGGCCTGCAGATCCTCCAGCCGGCAATGGAACAGCGCCGCCTGGTGCGTGGCCCGCAGGACCACCGGCGGGGCGGCCCCGGCGCTCAACGCCTCGGCCCAGCGCGGCGCGCACAGGCACCATTGGTCGCCGGGCGACAGGCCCGGGAAGCCGTACTGCGGCATCGGCGTGCTCAGGTCGTTTCCGGCCGCCCGGCTGAAGGCAAGGAACGCTGCCGTCATGACCGCGCATACCGTGTGGCTGCCGACATCCTGGGGTCCCGTCTCGCAGCAGCCGGTGCGGGTGAAGCCGGTGACCGGGTCGAGCGAGCAGGTCTCCAGCACGCCGCCCAGCACGTTCAGCGCGGCGCTGCGCCCGGTGTTATCGAGTGGCATGCGGCTGTGCGTCCCCGTGGTCGCGCCGACCATCGGCCCGTTCGGACCGGTTTGGCAAGCGCGCCGCGCGATCGGATGGCCGATCAGCCACCGCCCGTGTCGATCCAGTAGCCCAGCGTGGCGCCGTTCGGCAGCACCCCGTCCAGCACGCCGCCCGCCCCCAGGATCACCTTCTGCGACGGGATGTTGTGCGGGTTGGTCGTCAGGAACACCCGGTCGAGGCCCGCCGCCGCCGCGATGGGCAGCATCAGCCGCAGCGCCGCGGTGGCGATGCCGCGCCGGCGCTTCCACGGCACGATGGAATAGCCGATATGGCCCGTGGCCCAGGGCGGCAGATCGACCGTGCCCGGCACATGGCGGAAGTTGATCCGGCCACAGAACGCGTCATCGACGATCCAATACGTCGCATCCGGCAGCCGCTGCCGCATCGTGCCGTCCGCGACCCTGATCGTCTTGCCTGGCGCCCATCGGAACTCCGCAAGGAACGCTGCCGGGTCGGCGGCGATGGCGGCCAGGTGCTCGCCCGACATGTCCTGCTCGTTGTTCGGCGACCACCCGGTGCGCAGTGCGGCCGCATACTCGTCCAGCAAAGCCGGGTTCGGCGGCACGAGCCGCACCGCGTTCAACACACTGTTCCCCATGTGTCTCGACCCCATCCAAACGTTGCAGCCCTTCCGACGCTTGTGCAGAATGATCGACATGCAACGCGCCCCGCAACCCGGTCCTGGCCATAATGGCGGCCCGCCCCTGCCGCATGAAGACCCCGGCGGCTGGCGGCAGTGGTGCTGGACCCGGGCAAAGAAGCGGGCCTGGTCCGTCCCGCGTGAGGTGGCGCTCAGCCGCCTGGCCCGCGCGGAGGAACTGGGATTGACATATCGCCAGTACAGCCTCGAAATCATGGAGCGCGGACGCTACCTGTGACAGGCAGCGCGCGCATCCAACCCCGCCTGCCGGACGTATTGCCCGCAGCCCCCATCAAGGAAACTCCATGCGCCGCATCCTGATCGCCGCAGCCGCGAGCCTTTCGCTCGCCGTCCCAGTGTTCGCCCAATCCGTCGTGCCGCCCACCGTCCAGCGCATCCGCGGCGCCGTGAAGTCGCTGGAGGGCAACGTGCTGGTGATCGACACGCGGGAGGGCGGCACGGCCAGCATCACCCTGGCGCCCAATTTCGCCGTCGCCGCCGTGATCCCGGCCACGCTGGCCGACGCAAAGCCCGGCACCTACATCGGCACCGCCGCCGCCGGCCCGAAGGACAAGCTGCGGGCACTCGAGGTGCTGATCTTCCCCGAGGCGCTGCGCGGCTCGGGCGAGGGCCACTACCCCTGGGACCTGGTCCCCGAGAGCACGATGACCAACGGCACGATCGAAGCCGAAGTCACGGGCGGCGACGGCCGCACGCTGACGGTGATGGCGAAGGGCGAGAAGCTGGTCGTCAACGTGCCGCCCGCAACGCCGATCGTCACCTTCGTGCCCGGCGACGCCACGATGTTGAAGCCCGGCACGAAGGTGTTCATCGGCGCCACGAAAGCCGCCGACGGCACGCTGACCGCAGCCCGCGTCAACGCCGGCAAGGACGGGATGACCCCGCCGATGTAGCGGCCTCGCGATGTTGGGAGGGGGCGGCACGTGTCATGGCAGGCGCCGGGCCGGGACGCTGCCGCGGCGGAGGACCGTGGGCAGCATGCCGGCCAGCACCGAGTCGCGGCGGATGAAATGGTGGTGCAGCGCCGCCGCCACATGGGCGCCGATGAAGGCCAGCAGCAGCATGGCGGTCCAGCCGTGCACCCGGAACAACTGCTCGGCCAGCGGCTTGTTGATCGGCAGCAGCATGGGCAGCAGCAGGCGCCCGAACACGCGGGCGGGGTCGCCCTGCAGCATGCTGCCGGACAGGCCCAGCAGGGGTTGGGTCGCCAGCAGGACATAGAGCGCCACCACGCTGGCCTTGGCAGCGAGGCGCTGGACGCCGGACAGGTCGGCGGGCAGCGGCGGCACGACCGTCCACTGGCGCCAGGCAAGCCGCACCAGCGTCGTGACCAGAATGGTGATGCCGCATGACCGATGCAGCATGGCGATCCAGTCGGCGTCCGCGTCACTGGCATAACCGATCGCCCAGGCCGCCAGGAACGGGCCGAACAGCAAGGCGGCGGTGGCCCAGTGCATGGTCCGCATGGCGCCGGTGTAGCCGCTGCCGGCGTCGCCCACTGCCAAACGGGGGCGTATCGCGTCCATGCTGATGCTCCGTGATGCCGGTCCTGGGATACAGACTGGCCGGAGCGGCGCTTTATTCCCTGGTCACGGGACTATTCTCGGTGGACCGCATTGCAATTGGAACACCGCGCGCGCCCACGGGATCCCCGGGTCAAGAAGGCCCAGGGATGACGGGGTGGAGGGGAGGACCGGGTGGGTGCCCGGCAGCTATTTCACACCGGTGATGGAGGCGACCAGCGTCCTGGGGTCCCGCGTCGGCCAGCGGTTGCAATCGACCTGGACCAGGAAGTTGCCAACCAGCAGGTTGAACTGGTCGGGGTCCTCGATGTTGATCGTGTGGCCGCAGTTGGGCATCACCGACAGCGCCGCCGAGGGGATCGACTGCTTCATCAGGATGCCGGGCTGCAGGCAGGGCCAGTCCTCGTCGCCGGTCAGCACCAGCGTCGGCACGTGCAGCGCCTTCATCTGGTCCACCAGCTCATACAACGACGGCCGCTCCGCCTGCACGCCCAGCTGCGTGTTGGCCGCACCCAGGGCGGAATGCTCGGCCAGCTCGCGGGCGAACTGGGCGTGGCCGCGGGGGGCCTTGTTCTCGAACTGCACCCGCGTCGGGCCATAGGCGTAGCCGGCGGCGAATTTTTCCATGCCGTCCCGCTTCAGCGCAGCGGCGATGAAGGCCGCCTCGGACTTGAAGCGCTCCCGCTGCCCGGGTTCGGCGCCATAGCCGCAGCCGGCGACCGTCAGCGACAGCGCTCGGCCGGGATGTCGAAAACCGAAATGCAGGGTGGCGAAGCCGCCCATCGACAGGCCCACGACGTGCGCCTTCTCGATCTGCAAGTGGTCCAGCACGGCCAGGATGTCGTCGGTCGCGCGGTTCTGCCCATAGCTGGCCGGGGTTTCCGGCACGTCAGACGGCGGGTAGCCGCGGGCGTTGTAGCTGATGGCGCGGTAGCGCATGCCGAAATGCCGCATCTGCGGCTCCCAGCTTCGCATGTCGCCGGCGTATTCGTGCACGAAGATGACGGGCGTGCCGCTGCCGGTCTCCTCGAAATACAGCTTCACCCCGTCATCCGTCATGGCGTGCGGCATCGAGCGTCCCCCGTTTGATGGGCGCATGTTCCCCCGTTCGGGGCCGGCGCTCAACCCGCCATCGCCGCATGCGCCAGGCTGTTGTCGACGGCGTCCTCGAAGGACACGCCCCGGTCGATCAGGCCGCCGGTCACCAGGCTGTCGCGCAGCCGGTCATAGCCGC